>JBJECS010000001.1:0-29373 GCA_051871335.1 Muribaculaceae bacterium
TTTTATGAATCGGAATGATAAAAAGGTAACGCACCTTTTGATTACTAACTATTAATGGTCATTTTGTGCTTTTGTAGAAAAAGTAAGCGAAGGCGGCACCGGCGGGGAAGAGCGAGGCGCAGAAGCTGAGGATTAGTCCGTAAATCCCTAAATTGCAGGTGAATGCGAGGAGGTATGATGCCGGAATGCCTATTATGATATAGCTCACGAATGCTATCCACAGCATTGGCATCACATTTCCTGTGCCGCGCAGAGCACCGGAAAACGTTATCTGCGTGGCGTCGCCAAGCTGATATAGCAGGAGTGGGATGATGAGCGTTAATGTTGTGGTAATCACTGCCGTGTCCGTTGTAAAAGCGGAGATTAGTTCTGCTCCATATAGCACGAAAATTGCGGAGGAAATGGCTGCGAGTGTGAGGATTATGTGGTATCCTGCGGCAGCGATGCTGCGCATTTGTCTGTTGTCGTTGAGACCTTTCGCCTGCCCCACAAGTGCTGCTATTGCAGAGCCGAAACTGTAGTAAATACAGAAGCCGAGAGTACCCACAATCACTATAATCTGGAATGAGGCGAGTGCCACCGCGCCTATCCAGCCTGCCATTACGCCAGCCATGGAGAAAGAGCCGGATTCCATTGACATTTGCAGTGAGATAGGGTATGAAATCTTGAATATTTTTGTGCGTTGACGGCTGTCAAGTGCTTGATTGGCAAATCCTTTGGCGTATTCTGTGTATTTTCTGCTATGGAAAAATATTACGAGGATTATAACCAGTGGTACAAGTCGGGCAATCAGAGTGCTGATGCCTGCGCCGATAAGTCCCATTTCCGGTGCGCCAAATTTGCCGTAAATAAGCATATAGTTGCCCACGATGTTCATCACGTTTGAGAGCAGCATTATCCACATAGGCATTTTGCTGTTTCCGATTGCATAAGACCACTGTGAGAACAGGCTGAAAACGGCGTTGGGGATAAGTGTAGCGAGGATTATCAGGAAGTAGGGGCGTATTAGCGGCAGTAATTCCTCCGGCTGTCCGAGACGTGCAATATTTGCATATAGCAATAGCAGGATTGCGGATACTGCGAGGGTGAAAAAAATGTTTATGGCAAGTGCGTTTTTCATGATGCCGCCGATATCTGTCTTTTTGCCCTGTGCGAAGAGTGCCGCCACGATGGGTGTAATGCCGTATGTAAAGCCCATGCAGCCAAAGTTTGCCAGGTTAAATACGCTGTTTACAAACGATGCTGATGCCAGTGCCTCTGTGGAATATCGACCTACCATTATATTGTCTGCAAAAGCCACGATAATCAGTCCCAACTGCCCTATAAAAATCGGGAAGCCGAGTTTAAGCAGGTTGATATAGTGATTTTTGCTGTTCATTTACTTGAAATATAATGGCGATGAAAATGGCATAAAAAAAGCGATGTTTTCCATCGCTTGTGTAGCGGGATCGAGAATTGAACTCGAGACCTCCGGGTTATGAATCCGACGCTCTAACCGACTGAGCTATCCCGCCATTTGCACGCCTTTTGGCTTTGCGAGTGCAAAGTTAAGCATTTTCTCGCTAATCGCAAAATTTTTTGAAGAATATTTTTTCTTTCTGAAAATAGTCTGAAAATAGTCCTACCTTTTTTTCTTTCCAAATAAGTCTGAGTGAGTCCCGGTTGACAGCATTATTAGGAGTAATTCGTTGTCGTGTTTTTCCTATGTAATGAGCCAATCGCTACGCAAGTGGGCTTCCCATACTCCGTCATTATCTCCTGAAAGAATATGTGGGTGGTATTTTTCCGTGAGCATACCTGTTTCTATCAAAATATCAAGTGCATCTCGCAAAAGATTCATTGGATATCCCCTGCGCTTGCATAATTCAACATTTTTCTTGAAATTTTTAGTAATCTTTATTTCGTAAGCCATTAAATTCCTAAATCTTCAAAGAGTTCATTTTTGCTTGAGTAGGATATAAGCCTGCCGGCATTAACGTCTTCTCTCGCTTTATCCATCTCTGTTTTCTCGCTTTTTGAAGATACTATGCTGACGCCATTCAGTGCCTCAAGAATGCGCTTAAGGCTTGGGAGTATTGAATTGTCAGTTATTTTTAGTGTCAACGTTGTCATATTTTTTCTTTTCCGCAAAGATACGGCTTTATAATTGATTATGCAAGAAGACGTGGAATAAAAAAGCCGGGCTATACCCGGCTTTTATGTGATGAAATGAGAGATTTTTACTGGAAGCGGTCTGATGCGCTGTAGTTTGGAGCCTCGGAGGTGATTGCCACGTCGTGTGGGTGGCTTTCTGCGACACCTGCATTTGTGATGCGGGTGAATTTTGCATTATGGAGCGCAAGGATGTCTGGTGCGCCGCAATATCCCATACCGGCGCGGAGTCCGCCAAGCATTTGATATACAACTTCATATAGAGTTCCTTTGTATGGCACTCGGGCGGCAATGCCTTCCGGAACGAGCTTTTTCTTGTCTGTCTCGCCCGCCTGGAAATAGCGGTCTTTTGAACCTTTTTCCATAGCTTCGAGCGAACCCATGCCGCGGTATGATTTGTATTTACGTCCGTTAAAGATGATAGTGTCGCCCGGTGATTCTTCCACGCCTGCGAGCATACCTCCCAGCATCACTGAATATGCGCCTGCTGCGAGTGCCTTTACGATGTCGCCTGAATAGCGGATGCCTCCGTCGGCAATCAGTGGAACGCCGGTGCCTTCAAGTGCTTTTGCTACGTCGTAAACAGCAGAGAGCTGTGGCACACCTACGCCGGCAATAATTCTGGTTGTGCAGATTGAGCCTGGACCGATACCTACTTTCACACCGTCTGCGCCATTTTCCACAAGGTATTTTGCTGCCTCGCCTGTGGCGATATTGCCCACTATAACGTCTATTTCAGGGTATTTTTCTTTTACTGCGCGTAGCACGCCAACAACGCCTTTTGAGTGTCCGTGAGCTGTGTCTATGACTATTGCGTCAACGCCTGCGTCAACGAGTGCATCTACGCGCTGCATACTGTCTGATGTAACGCCTACGCCTGCCGCTACGCGGAGTCGTCCGCGGGAGTCTTTGCAGGCATTTGGTTTGTCCTTCGCCTTTGTGATGTCTTTATAGGTGACGAGTCCCACCAGTTTGCCGTCGTTGTCTATTACGGGTAGTTTTTCGATTTTGTGTTGCTGGAGGATTTGTGCAGCCTGCTCAAGGTCTGTGGATTGATTGGTGGTGATAAGGTTTTCCTTTGTCATCACCTCGTCTATTGCGCGGTTCATGTCGCGCTCAAAGCGCAGGTCGCGGTTTGTGACAATTCCCACGAGGTGACGGTCGTCGTCAACTACGGGTATACCTCCGATGTGGTATTCTTCCATCATCTTGAGAGCGTCTGCCACTGTGGAGCCGCGCATGATTGTTACAGGGTCGTAAATCATGCCGTTTTCAGCGCGCTTAACGGCGTGCACCTGGCGAGCCTGCTCCTGAATAGACATGTTTTTGTGGATTACGCCGATACCACCTTCGCGTGCGATAGCGATAGCGAGTTGCTGCTCCGTCACCGTATCCATTGCGGCGGAGACGATTGGCACGTTAAGCGTGATGTTTCGGGAAAACTTTGTTTTTAACGATACTTGATAGGGAAGCACTTCCGAATAAGCCGGAATAAGGAGGACATCATCGTATGTGAGTCCGTCCATTTTTACTCTGTCAGCAATAAAAGACATAACGATTGTTGGTTATAATAGATTCTATTGCATGCAAAGGTAATAATTTTTTTGCACCAAAGAAAATGAATTGAAGACTTTTTTACAATCCTCGCTCTATGATGATAAAAATTGCTTTTTTATCATTAAAAGTGAAGATGTTTAGCAAAAAGCTACTAAACAAATTATATAAATATCACTTTGCTATAAAAATAATTGTAAAAATGTTTTTCTGTTTAAAAAATTTGTTTTACCTTTGCAAAGTGATTCAAGTAAATGATTTTATAAGGTACAATTTTAAGGTAAAAAGATTATGAAAAAACGTTGGTATTTTTTTATGGCAGTTTTGCTGCTTGTATGTATTTTCGGAGTGATAATTCCTGAGGGTACAGGAGATTGGGGCACATTGGCTGCAAGTATAGACCGCGCTGATGTGGCATGGATGATAACAGCTACAATCTTCGTATTGATGATGACGCCCGGTCTTTCTTTTTTCTACGGTGGTATGGTGGGAAAGAAAAATGTTATTTCCACTATTCTTCAGAGTTTTATAGCAATGGGTATCATCAGTGTGCTATGGGTGGTAGTAGGTTTCAGCCTTTCTTTTGGCGATGATATTTTTGGAATTATAGGCGACCCTACTACATTTTTCATGTTTAAGGGCGTAGGAGCGGAGGTAAACACATCGCTTGCGCCTACAATTCCGCTTGCTCTCTTTGCACTGTTTCAGATGAAGTTTGCTATTATAACACCATCGCTGATAACGGGCTCTTTTGCGGAAAGGGTGAGATTTTCAGCGTATATGGTATACATGGTGCTGTTTTGCATCTTTGTATATTGCCCGCTTGCTCACTGCACATGGCACCCTGACGGGCTTTTCCGCCAGATGGGTGTAGTAGACTTTGCCGGTGGTATTGTGGTGCACGCATCTTCCGGTGTAGCGGCACTGGCGGGAGCGATATACTTAGGCCGTCGTAGAAAGCTCGACAGGAGCGAATCTCCTGCGAATATACCATACGTCATTTTAGGTGCGGCGATGCTGTGGCTTGGATGGTTTGGATTTAATGCCGGGTCTTCGCTTGCGGCAGACGGAATAGCCGTAAAGGCGTTCCTCAACACTAATACAGCCTCTGCTGTGGCAATGCTGGCATGGATATTCTTTGACCGTCTGCATGGCAGAAAAGCATCCGCAATGGGTGCGGCTGTTGGTGCTGTTGTAGGTCTTGTGGCAATCACTCCGAGTGCAGGATATGTGAGTGTAGGTCAGAGCTTGTTTATATCAATAATTACCGTCTTTGTCTGCAATACGGCTGTGTATTGGAAAAACAAGTCGCGAGTAGATGATGCACTTGACGTGTTCCCTACTCATGGCGTTGGCGGTATCGTGGGCACTATCCTTACCGGTGTGTTTGTAAACGGTCTTGTAGTGGGTAACTGGGACATATTCGGCGTTCATGTACTTGCTGTGGCGATAGTGTTTGCATACTCATTTGTCGTAAGTCTCGGGCTGTATTGGGTTACAGACAAGATGATGACCATGCGCGTGTCTTATCGCAGCGAGCAGATTGGTCTTGACATCAGCCAGCACGACGAGCAATATAATTTCGCTGATTCTGAATCTGTGGAAATAGAGGAGGAACTCGCTGAAATCCGTCGTCGTCTTGATGAAATGGAGAAGTGATATAAATAGCATAAAAAAGAAGTCGCCCGGACAGTGTTGTTCGGGCGATTTCTTGTATAAGTTATTTTACAAGCGTTGCAAAGGGGACGGGAATTGGTGTCTCAAACTTCATGTCTCGTCGTGTGACGGGATGAACGAAGCGGAGCGACTGCGCATGGAGTGCGAGGCGGTGGATAGGGCTGGGATGACCTCCATATTTGCGGTCGCCTGAGATTGGATGACCAAGGTCTTTCATGTGTACGCGTATTTGGTTTTTGCGTCCTGTGTCAAGCGACACTTCCAGCATCGTGTATCCGCGTCGGCTGCGCTTCAGCACTTTATAGCGAGTAACGGCAAGCTGTCCCTCTTCCGGATTTTGGGTGCTGTATACTTCAAATTGTGAATTTTCAGCAAGGTAAGAGCGAATTGAGCCCTCATCGTTTTCCACCGAGCCTTCCACCACGGCGAGGTATTTTCGCTCCAGCACCATATTGTTCCAGTTGTATTGGAGCGTTTCCTTTGCCTCTACGTTTTTTGCGAAAAGCATCAGTCCTGAAGTGTCGCGGTCCAGTCGGTGAACGATGAAAAGCATGTTTCTTGGGTCTTTCCACTTCAGGTAGTCGCGTACGATAGAGTATGCAGTCTCGTCCTTGAAGTCTGCAGTGCCTATGGATAGGAGTCCGTAGCCCTTGTTTATCACTATCACGTCATCATCTTCATATATGATGTTTACTCGGCGGTGATAAAATACAGCGAAGGCGCGGCTAAGGTTTACGCTGACGATGTCGCCTGCGCCAAGAGTATAGTCATACTGAGTGGTGACAGTCTCGTTTACCTTTATCTGATTGTGTTTGAGCAGCTCCTTTATATTAGTGCGCTTGCGCTGAGGCATGGCGGCAAAGAGAAAATCTAAAAGTTTTGCTTCCTCAGTGACGGGATATGTCTCGATAGTGTCAGGGCGGAATGGGCGTCGTTCAGCACCCGGCTTATTTTTCAGCGGTCTTGGCATGTCGATTATTTTTTAGTAGCTCGGCGTTTGGTAGTCTTTGCCGGTTTGTCTTTTTGTGAATTTATTATTTCGAGGCACTCCTCGTAAGTCAAATCAGCCGGAGTGGTTACGGTCTTTGGGATTTTGTAGTTGCCACCATCGTATGCGATATATACGCCATATCTGCCGTTGAGGATTTGGAGCTTGTCGTCGTTGTCGAAAGTCTTCACGATACGGTTGTTTTCAGCGGCACGCTTCTCGTTTATCAGTTCTATTGCCTGCTCTGCTGTAATCTGGGCGGGAGAGAGTTGCTTGGGGATAGAGACGAATTTTCCCGCGTGCTTTACGTAAGGTCCAAACCTGCCGATAGCTACGGATATTTCGCTGCCTTCATATTCGCCTATCGTGCGAGGGAACTCAAATAGCTTTAGCGCCTGCTCCAGTGTGAGAGTCGCAACAGACTGTTCTTTAAGCAGTGATGCAAACTGTGGCTTTTCTTTGCCGTCTGCCTCGCCAAGTTGCACAACAGGTCCGAATTTGCCAATTTTTACAGACACCTGCTTCCCTGTTGCAGGGTCTGTGCCGAGAACGCGCTCGCCCACCTTGTGCTCCAGTCTCATAGACATAGCTTTGTCTACAGATGGGTGGAAAATATTGTAGAACTGGCGGATAGAGTCGGTCCACTCCTGTTTTCCCTGCGCTATGACGTCGAAGTCTTGCTCTACTTCGGCTGTGAAGTTATAGTCCAGGATATTTGGGAAATATTCAGTGAGGAAGTCGTTTACCACTACACCTATGTCTGTAGGCATAAGTTTGCCTTTTTCGGTCGTAATGGTTTCAGTTGCAGTCTTTTCCGTCACTTTTCCGCCTTTTAGTGTTACTGTGCAGAAGTCACGTTTGGAGACTTCTTTTTCACTTTTCACAACGTATTCGCGCTGTTGGATAGTGGTGATGGTTGGTGCATAGGTAGAAGGACGGCCGATACCGAGCTCTTCCATCTTTTTTACCAGAGATGCTTCAGAGTATCTTGGTGGCTGCTGAGTGAAGCGCTGTATTGCAGTGATTGAATTTGCGCAAAGGCTGTCGCCAACCTTTATCGCCATATTTGAGAGGTTGCCGCTCTGGTCAGACTCATCGTCTGAGGCATCATCACGGCTTTCGATATATACCTTGAGGAAACCGTCAAATTTTATCACTTCGCCGGTAGCTACAAAATATTCCTGTCGGGATGACACGTTGATGTCTATTGTTGTGCGCTGAATTTGGGCGTCTGCCATTTGTGAGGCGATAGTTCTCTTCCAAATAAGCGCATACAGGCGTTTTTCCTGTGGCGTACCCTCGATAGTGTGCTTTGAGATGTATGTCGGGCGGATGGCTTCGTGAGCCTCTTGCGCTCCCTTTGAGGAGGTATGGTATTTACGCACCTTGAGGTATTCCTCGCCCATATTCTCGCGGATTTCGTTGGAAATAGTGCCGATAGCGAGAGAGGAGAGATTTACCGAGTCGGTACGCATGTATGTGATATGTCCTTGTTCATAAAGTCGCTGCGCAATCATCATGGTCTGCGACACGGTGAAGCCCAGTTTGCGCGATGCTTCCTGCTGCAGCGTAGACGTGGTGAATGGCGGGGCGGGAGATTTTGTTACGGGTTTTACACTTGTGTCACCGATAGTGTAAGTGGCGGATTTGCAGTCGTTGATAAATTGCAACGCCTGGCTGTGGTCTGCCATGCGCTTGTTAAGGTCTGCCTTAAATACGGCTCCGTCGGCAGTGGTGAAATCTCCTGAGATGCGGAAATATTCCTCAGGGCGGAAAGCCTTGATTTCATTTTCGCGGTCTACGATAAGCCTTACCGCCACAGACTGTACGCGCCCTGCAGACAGTGCCGGCTTTATTTTCTTCCATAGCACCGGTGACAGCTCAAAGCCTACTATGCGGTCCAGCACGCGGCGTGCCTGCTGTGCGTCAACGAGGGCTGTATCTATCTCTCTCGGGTTTTCTATAGCCTTGAGAATAGCGTTCTCCGTAATTTCGTGAAATACTATTCGCTTAGTCTTTTTGGGGTCAAGCTTCAGCACCTCAAAGAGGTGCCATGCTATTGCCTCTCCCTCGCGGTCCTCATCGGAAGCGAGCCATACTGTGTCGGCTTTCTGTGCTTCGCTGCGAAGCGTTTCCACCAGTGCCTTTTTGTCTGACGGAATTTCGTAAATAGGCTTAAAATTGTTTTCAACGTCGATGCTGAAAGTTTTTGACTTCAAATCGCGGATGTGGCCGTAACTTGAAAGCACTTTATATTCTTTACCGAGAAATTTCTCGATAGTTTTCGCCTTTGCAGGAGACTCTACTATTACAAGGTTTTTTGACATATCAATTTTTAATATATGAAATATATTAACTACAATTTTCTGCGTTTTGTAGTTCAAAATCCGCGACAAAAGTAGTAAAAATTCTTGAACTCCTTATAATAATGTGTATTAAAATTTATTTAATACCTTAATTTGAGACAGATTAAACAGGCAATTATTAGCGGATTATTTTGTAATTATCAATTTATTCATTACATTTGCCTCATAATACAACTCACCTTCTAATATCAGAGATAGTAATTTTACCGGACAACAATAACAGTAATCAATAGCGCTGGCAATCAATTGTTTTTCGCCGGCATTTATGTGTCGGTGATGCACAAAAAAAGGACTGCGGGGGCAGTCCTTTTTTGTAGGGAGGGTGTTGTTATTTTACTGCGAGTTTTGCTACTTGGTTGCCAACTTTGACGATGTAGAAGCCTGGTGCAACGGGGATTGTAGCGTTTGATGCTTCTACTGTGGAGATGAGTTGACCGTTTGCGGCGTAAATGGTGATTGTGGCTTTTGTGTCGGAAGCTATGTTGATGTTGCCGTTTGCGGCAAATATTTGTGTGCTTCCGGCATCAATACCCTCAATACCAGTAGGCATGTATCCTAAATTTGATAATGCAGTGAATTTCAAAGCATCGCCTTCTTTAGAAACGATTCCGGCGAATGCGTTCCAGCCGTTTTCCTCAAAATTCAAATTGGCAGTAGCAGCATCGTAATAAATATTCATTGTTAGAGGCTCTTTTACAGCCCCGTTTATTTTATCGGACTGGAGTATGAAGTAGCCTTCGTCTTCGTGTATGTTCTCAGCGCTAACATAGCCTGTAAATGAGCAGTATTCAGCGGGCTGTGGAGCAACAAGCCAAATGTTTCTCACTTCGTCGTTATCAGCCTGGATGTTGAAGTGAGCCACACGGAATTCGTTGAGTGGCTGTGTATCGTCTCCTGTTGTTGAGCTGAAGCTCTCTGGTAATGAGATGACAGGGAATTCATTGTTTGAAACTAAAGTTGCCACGTTTCCGCTTTCGATTGTGTGTCCCTTAAAGTCTTCTGACAATCCGGAGATGGCTACCCAGTCTTCTTGTGTGAATTTGTTTTCGTTGTCGCTCCCCTCTGCGGATTTCTTGTCTTCGTTGTAGGTGTTTTTTGAAGAGCCACTGTTGCCCAAAGTAGAGGCGTATAGGTAAGTTCCGTCAAAATAGTGACAATAGAGCGGGGTGTTAATTCTATAACACTCACCGGCGTTTGCGGTCAATATTTTGTCGAGGCCATTCTCTGTGGCAACGTATGTGTCTGCAATATCTATGGTCATGCTTACTATTATAACGCTGTTTTCTGCCGGTTCAACGGATTGGGTAGAAACAGTATTCTCGTCTTTGGATGGAGAGGCGAAGATGTAGAGATATTTGGCTGAAGGGGTAGAAAATTCATATTTCATACCAGTAAGGTCATTGGCATCAACCGGTTCTCCATCACCGAGGATGAGTGTCAGGCGAGCATTGCCGTGGTTTGCATAAGCGTTAAATGTAATGCTACCAGTGCCTTGAACTTTTACAGCAATACCATTGAAATTGTTGTATGTTTGCGGGTTTTCCTGAATATCTCTGTTGAATTGGTGAATATCATCAATAGACGACATTTCGTTAAGAACCAATCCGGCAGTTGGGAGGCATCCGCTTGTTTTGTCGGTGATGCTGTAGTAGATGTTGTCAATTATCATATTGTTCAAATATTCCTGTTCGCTGATAGCGGTGAAATCCACGTTTTGTGTACCCGGCTGGATATTTTCAGTTTCGTTAATGATGGCCGGTAAGCGCACATAGGTGTATTGAAACTGAACCGGATCGCTGCAGTAGGTTACATTGTCGTGATCCCAGCTGATATAAGCCCAAACTGTGCAAGATTTATCCGGGATAGCGATAGGGGTGGTGTAGGGGAAGGTTTGATGAACACCATTTCCCGCTTCGTCTTCGTAAACAATGTAATAATAAATTGTGCCTATATTGTTGGGGTTAGTGAGTGTCAATGCAAACGGATAGTTAAACACGCCGGATGGGAGAGAAGATTCCGGAGGAGACAAAATATTGCGATCACCAATTCCTTGCTCGATATTTTTGAAATTTGACCATGGTGCAGTGTTACTATATGCATCAAGGCTTCCAAATGGCACAGTGAGTTTACCTTCTAAATAAACATTATAGTCAAAGGCTGTTTCGGAGCAGGCATCTTCGGTGAGAGGCACTGTGCGTTTGTTGATTACGGTATCGAACATAGTGCAGCCGGAAAACGCATCAGCACCAATGGAGGTCAATCCTTCGGGGAGAATAACGCCGCCGAGGAATGCCAGGTTTTTGAATGCACCTTCTTCAATAGCAACCACATCTGCAGAATTGTAAGTTGCGGGAATTTCGACTGTATTTGAGAAATCATGTTCGAGAGCGAATTCACCTTTGCGGATAGAGTAGCCGCCGGCCGCTTCAATATATGTATAAACGAACATCTCCGGACGTTTGAGATTGTAGAACTTTCTCCAAATTGCGTTGCCGGCAAAATCGAGGTATTTGTTTTCAGGCACATCTACCAAGGTTTCGTCATAGTGCAATGCATCGAAGGCATTCTCGCTTTCCACTGTAGGAGGATTATACGCAGAAGTTTTGAAATTCAGTGATTTCAATGCTGTGCAGCCGGTGAAACACTGAGAACCTATTGAGAATGTGATAGGAGTTTCAGATGTAGAATTGAAATTCAGTGATTTCAATGCTGTGCAGCCGTTGAACGCATTGGGGCCAATGGATGTAAGGTCGGAGAAATCCAAACTTGTCAAACCTGTGCAACCTTCAAATGAACCTTTGCCAATAGATGTAACATTCGTGAAGTCGAAACTCTGCAAGGCAGTACAGCCTCGGAAAGCGGTCTCGTTAATTAAATACTTCGTCTGCGGGAGAGATAGTGTTTTAAGGCTTGTGCAGCCATCAAAGCAGGAGTAGCCGATTTTTGATATCTCAGGGGGACAAGTGGAAGTGACCCTTTCGAGACTTGTACAACCTGTGAAGACACTGTCCATATCGTTGTCCTGACCATTGCCCTTGAGGCGATAGAACTCGACAGATTTCAAGTTGTCGCAATATTTAAAAATATCAGGGTTCATTACTGTATAGTCGTCGCCGGAGCCGGTAAAAGTAGCGGTTTCGAGAGCCTTGCAGTCTTGGAATATATAAAGGCCGCTGAACTTCACTTTGCCTTTTGCTTTTACGGTTGTTAGATTCTCGCAGGCAGCAAATGTGTAATATCCCGACAAATAGAACGGCTTCTCCGCCTCCAATTCTATATTGGTAAGGTCAAGACTTGTGAGACCGGAACGATAGAATGCCATTTGTTCGATTTTGCGAGTGTTTTTAGGGAACTCAATAGACTCGAGCTTTGAGCAATAGCCGAAAGTACCCGGAGGGATAATAAAGTCACCGGGAGTGTTATTTGGCAGTTTTACCTCGCTGAGGTTTGCGCAACCCCAGAAAACATTATTGTAAAAGCAGAAACCACCGTAGTTAGTATTGAAATCCACTCCGTCCTCAAACACAACCTTTGAGAGACCACCGATACAGTTACCTTGACTATCGATAAGGGCACAATTTCTGAATGCATATTCATGAATTACTTTTAAACTTTTTGGCAATGTAATTAACTCGAGGCTTTTACATAATTCAAAGGCGTAAGCTCCAATACTTTTAAGGTTGCTGCTCAGCTTAACAAATTTGAGATTAGTACAGCCATTGAAAGCATAATGTCCGATAGTTTCGACACTTTCGGGAAGGTTGAGTACTTGGTCTTCAGCTCCAAGCATATTACAATATTGGAAGCAATAATCGCAGATGTATTTCACATGGCAGTCCTCAGGGAAAAATATCTCTCTGAGTTCCTTGAGTGAGTCAAATCCGGACAATGCTACAACAGGCTTGCCATCCTGTAGGCGTATTGACGGCACGTAAAGCTGGAACTCCTGATCCCAGTTAGGTCCGCCATACTCGTTAGGGAATATTATGTAACCGTTTAGGTCATAGCTGTATTCAAATTTGAACGTCATCTCCTGATGAATCGGGTCGTCATAAAACTCATCATAAAACTCACTCTGGGCACGGGCGGGCAGAGCCGAGGTTATAAACAACAAGGCTAATAGCCATGCCGATTGTCTAAGTGAAAATAGGAATTTTGCTAACATAATTTTTATATTTAGGATTGTTGAGAGAATAATATCACTAATTTTTGCAAAGTTACATATAATTTGTGATATTTTACGTCAGTTTAAGAAACTTTTTTTGAGGTGAAAAATATAGATGTCGCCTGTGTGAGATATCGAGGATTTTGTGTAAATTTGCGGAAGAGAAAACTTAAAGCCTGCTTTAACATTTATTATGAAACAGGCTCTAAAAAACGCAGGGCTAAGCTGAACGGCTTAGCCCTGTGTTTATGTGTGATATTGTCTATTTGTTGAATCAGTCAGTGTCTTCGGTGCCATATCCAATGGCGGCAAGTCCTATTATGCCCCAAATGATACCGCCAACAATACGCCAGCCATAGTCTTCGCCAAAAATGCCCATTCCTATGTAAATAAGGGCATTGAGACATAGGCAGATACCGAAAATGGAAGCCGGGTTACCCCAGGTGTATTTGTCAATGCCATCTCCTGCATAAATAAAGCTTGCAATCCATATAACGAAAGCGCAACCAATCACGCCATACCATACACCGTCGTCTGCCTGTAACATACCGAAGGTTGTCAAGCAAGCGGGAGCTGCGATAATCCATGCGATGATGTTTCGGATTGTGTCAAAAGCAGAAGGTCCGCTGCTATACGAGCTATGATTTCCTGAACCCTGATAGCTGAATGTCCCTTGTCGCTGCTGTTGCTGCTGAGAGTAGCTGAAAGTACCCTGGCTGCCGGAAGAAGCTTTTTGCCACTGGTTTTTGACGTAGCTACCGTTTTGAGTGGTTCCGTCTTTCCACGTGTAAACACCGTCTCCGTAAAGGTTACCCTCGTTGTCTTCCCACCAAGAGCCGTCGTATCTGTCGCCGCTTGAGAAAAGGATAGTACCTCGTCCTTTTCGAGCGCCACTAACGTAGTCTCCACGGTAAATGTCGCGGTTAGAGCCGAAACACCAGCTTCCGTATCCGTTAGGTCCATTGTCGTCCCAATCGCCTTCATACCATTCACCGTTAGGCCACTCGAGTCGACCCTTTCCTACGCGGTTGCCCATATGGTAAGTACCGTGGTCACGACGTCCGTTGTTTGCGTTGAAATAGGTTCCTTCGCCTTCAAAACCATCGTCGGTCCATCCACCTTGATACCAGTCGCCGCTTTTCCAGTCGATACGTCCTGAGCCGGTGCGTTCACCGTCGGCATATTCACCTTCGTCGGTGCGGTCTTTGTAGTAAAACTTGCCATGTCCGTGAGGGCCGTTTTCGTTAAGTCCACCTTCATATTTGTTTCCGGAAGGATATTCAATAATGCCGTATGTAGGGTCACCGTTACGGAATGTAGCGTTCCATTTCTCGCCATTGCTCCATGTCAGAATGCCCTTTCCGTCAGGACCTTCTGTACTCCATTCGCCTTCATATACGACACCGTTTCGGAAAGTGATTTTGCCGGTTCTGACGGGTTTTTCTCCGTCAAACCAACCTTCCCACTTGCTACCGCCGATGATGACAGAGTCTTGATGTACACCCAACTTTGGTTTTGGGTCTCCGATTTCACCAAGAGTTTTGCGCTGCTTTGAAGCAACTTCTTGCGGCTGAATAGGGGCAGTTCCGGCGCGCTTTTCAATTTCGTTAAGACAGTCCTTGAAAAGGTCGTAGTCTTTAGAGATGTTTGAAGAAGCACTGGCAAATTTTCCGAGTGCTGTGCCAAAATCGTCGGAGAAAAGAGTAGCAGCTTCTCTGAGCGCATTTTGTGCCTCTATAAATTCGGTTTTATCAAAATTTTTGCCGGATTTGAAGATGTTTCGGATAAAAGTGAAAGCCTCCTTTTCGTGAGGTTCGAGTCTATCAGCACTTTCTTCAACGATAGCTGCGGCGGTGAGCCAAGCACCAGCCTTAGTGACGTATAGGCTGCGTTTTTCCTCGCTTGAAACGCCGGAAGAAGCACCTTGTTGTGATGAATTTCTGTTGTCTGCCATTTCGGTGGTTTGTTACAATGAATTATATGGTCTTGTTAGAGATAGTCCTGCGAGCTTCTTCAACCTCAGCCTGTGAAGCGCCTTCAACGTCGAGGTCGAAAACGACGTTGTTTCCGCCACATTCTCCATAAATCTGTAAAATACCGCTTTCAGTGAGGTGGAATGTGATGTAAACCGGAGTGTTTTTAGGGACAGGTTTACCCCACTCAAGCGGTTTTGAAGCAAGCATTGCGCAGCGAGACACCGGAACATTCTGCTCGTTTGAGCGGTCGGAGTAAACTCGAATGAGAACGGATGTCTGATTGTCGTTTCTTGTGCTGAACTCGTCGTTATTCTTAGTTCCGTAAGGGTCTCCTTTGTTGATGAGGTGAGAAGACACTTCTCTATCGTCGACAAAGCATCCGATACCGTAAGAGCACGGAGAAACCATCTTGACCTTTACGCCTGTGCTGGCATAAATAGAGGCACCTTCAGCCACGGCAAGGTCCGGTTTTATACGGTCGAGCCTGATTTTTGCTTTAGGGAAAGCGTCTTCAACGGCTTTTTTAATCATAGGCATGTATGAAGAGCCACCCACGAGAATGATTTCCTGAATGTCGTCAGCAGTCAGCGGAGTACGGGAATTTTTGATAGCGCGTTTCATCAGCATGATAGTGTCGTCAACGCGTTCGCTCATGAGGTCTTCAAAAGCTTCGCGAGTGATACGGGCAACGTATGGGCGGTGCTTGTAGTTGAACTTCATGTTAGTCTCCTGGTTTTTTGAAAGCATTCGCTTGCTTTGCTCAGCGTTGAGGATAATTCTACCTGCTTCCGGCGAGTCTTGAATTTCTTCGTAGTTCACGTCGATGTTGCATAGCTGGAAAGCGTAATTGGCGAGTGCGACGTCCCAGTCGACGCCTCCAAGGTGATGGTCACCGTCGTTTGCGAGTTCTTGTAGCTGTCCGTTTTCAACTCTCATGATAGAGATGTCGAAAGTACCACCGCCAAGGTCGTAAACCATAAAGGTTTTACCCTCGAGGTCTTTGGTGCCGTAGCTGATGGCAGCGGCAGTAGGCTCCGGTATTAGTTTCACAACTTCAATACCGGCAATCTCACCCGCTTGTCGTGTAATCTCACATTCGGTAGAACCGAAATATGCCGGTACTGTGATGACAGCCTTGTGTATTGGCTCAAGTCCCTCAGAAACACGCATGTCGTTAGCGTCTGCGACCATTTTCTTCAAAATCATAGAAGAGATGACGAGTGGGGAGATTTTTTCGCCGTAAATTTCGCGGTTATAGTTTTTGTTACCGATTTCGCGTTTGATGAAAGCCACGGTATGCTCGGCGTCGCCGTTCATGAGTCGTTTAGCCTCGTCTCCAACGAGGACGTTTCCCATATCGTCGTAATAAACGACAGAAGGTGTAGTCTTAAAACCCTCGTAGTTTTCGAGGACATGTGGTTCCCCATCATCACCAACGAGGGCGATGCAAGAGTTAGTGGTGCCGAGGTCGATACCGTAAATTAGTTCTTTATCGTTTGCCATTGCTAAATCTGTTAAATTTCACGATAGTTAAGTCTTAAAATTGACGAGGCTTATAGTTTACTCTGATAATGTCTTCCGGACGAAGGACGATTTGCCGAGGTTCGCCGTCAGGAGTCTCGTCGTTAAGAATATATCCGGGACGGTCTGAAACGTAGATGGTGTTTACTTGTTGTCCACCAACCTCAAAAAGCATAGGGTCGTCGCTTGTCTTGCTATCGACAACTTGCTGTCTACGAGAGACCTTAAGAGGGTCTTGTATGGCGTCTCTTACAGGCTCTACGCGGTAGTTTTCGAGAGTTGCAATCATCAGCCTGTGAATGCCATTCATGCTGTCGAGCAATGCGTCGTAGTTAGGCGCTTTTTGGTTGTCGTTTAGAGCCAATTCCATTGCATCGAGCACTTCTATAAGGTCCAGGAGAATAGGCTGTTTCATTTTGGCGAGCACGTCTTCCTGATATTTTTCAATAGAACGTTTCTGCGACTTGATTATTTCCTGCTGTTTCTCGATAGTAGTCTGGAAATATTCTACGCGCTCAAAAAGGCTGTCCATCATAGCTTTCAGCTCGTCGATTTTGCCACTGTTTCCACCTTCGGTGGGTTCCGGCTTAGGGTCTTGAGCTCGTTTTTCTTCTTTCGGTCCGTTGTAAGTGGGAGGAAGGACAGCCTGCTCAGGCATAGGAGTCTGCTGTGGCTGCTTTTCCTTGTCTTCATTGTTTTGCTCAGAGTCAAAATTGTCCCAAAGACTTTCATCCTGGGTGATATCAGGAATGCGCTCAGATACAGAAGGTCTGTCATCGGAACACTCTTCGTGATTTATAAACGGCTTGTCCGGTGAATTCTGTTGAGGCTGTTTGTCCGGGTTTCCGGCGAAAAAAGATAAAATATCCATGACAAAATAAATTTGAGGTTTATTTTAATTTGCAAATATACGAAACTTTCTATGATTACAAATGTTAATAAATATTAAAGCAAAGGATGCGTGGCTATAAATGCAGGTGTTTTGTATGAAAAATGGTTATAGTAAAGTCATTTCACTTCAATGACATTCCATTTTGCGCCATTTCCGACAGTGACGATTATTGCGGATACACCCTTAATAGTTTGTATCATTTTGATAGCGCTATCGGTAGGCATAGCCATGCAAGCTGTTGCGAGAGCGTCTGCGGTGGCACAGTCAGGCGCAATAACGGTTGCGCTGAGGGTTTCAGTCTGGATAGGCATTCCGGTTTTTGGAGAGATGGTGTGAGAAATACGGTTTCCGAGGCTGTCGGTGTAAAAGTTACGATAGTTTCCGGATGTGGCAACACCACAGTCTGTGACTTCGATTATTTTGAGCTGTTGATGTACTACACTGTCGTTGCAGCTTATCGGTGCATCAATCATCACACGCCATTTCTCGCCTTTCGGGTTGAATCCTCTCGTCGCAATTTCCCCTCCGATTTCAATTAAAAAGTTTTGGCAACCATTTCGTTGCATCATCCTGCCGATTGCGTCGCAGCCGTATCCTTTAGCGATTGCGGAGAAATTAAATTCTGTTTCAGGTGTTTTTTTTATCAGTTTGCAGTCAATGATTTTACAGTCAAGTATTCCAACGGAGGAAAGTGCTGCAGCGATAGCGCTGTCGGTGGGCGCATTGCTGTTGTCATATCCAAATTTCCAAATGTTTATCAGTGGTGATAGGGTAGGGTCGAAGGCACCGCTGCTGATGCTGCAGATGCGCTGCGAGAGGGAAAAAACGTCTGTGAAAATATCATCAACAGAGTTGTCATCACCTCTGTTTACAGCTGATATTACGCTTGTTGCGATAAATGGTGATACACTTAGTTCCACTTGTCGCATGATGCTGTGAATGGAGTCGGTTAGGTCTGCGGAGTGGGAGTAAGTGATAGAGTATGTGGTGTTCCATGTCATTCCGTTGCATGTTCGAGTTTGTGGAGCAGAGCATGAAAAAAGCGAAATAATTGTCGCAAAAAGAGCTATTTTTGGTAAGATTCTCATTTTTCTTCAAAAAATTTTCCAAATGTAATAAATTTTTCTGAACTTTATGGCGATGAAAATGTTATTTTTGTCGTATGATTGAGTTTTTAACCTAAAATTGTATTTTTGAAATGAATAGCTCTTATGTTTTTTTGGCAAACGGATTTGAAGAGATAGAAGCCTTATCGGTAGTGGATATAATGCGTCGCGCAGGACTTGAAGTGAAGACTGTGTCAATAAATGCAGACTTGAACGTGACAGGAGCGCATGGTGTGAAGGTTGTGGCAGACATGAAAATATCCGGTTCGGATTTTAGTGAAGCGGAATGGCTGATAGCACCCGGTGGTCTTCCCGGCTCACAGTATCTGCATGAAAGTGAGGCAGTGAGTGCGGCATTGAAGTCTCATGCGGCAAAAAACGGGAAAATCGCGGCGATATGTGCGGCACCGGCATTTGTTTTGTCTCCGTTAGGTATCCTTGACGGTAAGGAGGCAACATGCTATCCGGGCTGTGAAGGCAATTTCCGCAAGGAGGTAATCCGTAGAGATGCTCATGTGGTAAAGGATGGAAATATCATTACAGCCAATGGTCCGGCATCAGCGGCGATGTTTGCCCTCGCGATAGTAGCGCATACGCTTGGCGAGGCGGTAGCACAGGAAATCGGTGCGGGAATGCTATATTATCAGCAGCCGGTGAATATCTATCTTTAAGTTTTGCAGGTGAATTTTCCTGTATGTGAGAAAAAATCACTACCTTTGCGCCATGAATACAAATAAATGACGCAAAATGGCTGAAACAGAACAGAATATAAAGAAAACGTCGGTGGCATCAATGATTATGAAAATCGTTGTGCCACTGATTGTTACGGTGGGTCTATGCTATGTGCTATTTACAGGCATAGACTTCAAGGAGATGATAGAAATAATCCGTCGCGACTGTGATTTCAGATGGATAGGTCTGGCGATGGTGATAAGTATCTTTTCCCATATTTTCAGAGCGATGAGGTGGAGAATCCAGCTTGAGGCACTTGATTGCCATGCGCCTCTAAGTCACCTGATATATAGTATTTTCGGCACATATGCGGTAAACCTTGTTTTCCCGCGTCTTGGCGAGGTTTGGCGCACGGGATATATAGCTCAGAGGGAAAACCGGTCGTTTACCACGATATTCGGGTCGATGGTGGCAGACCGCCTTGCGGATACGGTTACTGTGGCACTTCTGACGCTTGTCACATTTATTTTGGCATCGTCAGGCGTCGTGAAATTTATAGAGAAATATCCCGACGGATATAACAGTATAGTATCTCTTTTGACGTCTCCATGGCTATGGTGTTCTCTCGCCGCGATAATTGTTTTCTCCATATGGTTTTTCACTCGCAAGACTGAAAACAAGTTTGTGGTGAAGATAAAAGATACGTTGAAAAATTTGTGGCAGGGCTTTTCCGTAATTCTCACCATGAAGGGAAAGGGTCGCTGGCTGTTTCTAACGGTCATGATATGGGGCTGTTATTTTACGCAGCTGTATGTTGCATTTTATGCATTTCCTATCACGACAGGACTACTTGAAGACCACGGCATTATTGTAGCGTTGGTTTGCTTTACGTTGTCCAGCATTGCGATGGGAATACCATCAAATGGAGGAATTGGTCCGTGGCAGCTTGCGATAATATTTGGTATGACGATATATATGCCAGTCGGCGCAGATGCGGCATCGTTTAACCTGAATGCGGCGGCGTTTGCGAACCTTGTGCTTGGCAGTCAGACCCTGTTGCTCATAGTGCTTGGCATCTATACATTCATTGCAATAGCGATATCAAAGAAAAATAATAAATCTTGAGAAAAGTATGCATTGTGAATCACAAAATATCGAGTATAAAGAGTCGTGGAGAGATGAATACTTGAAATGGATATGCGGTTTCGCAAATGCGTATGGTGGAAAGCTATTTATTGGAGTAGATGATAAAAAGAAGGTCGTAGGAGTGTCTGATTATCAAAAATTGATGGAAGACATTCCAAATAAAGTAGTAAATTATTTAGGGATAGTTGTAGATGTGAACCTGCTGGAAAGTAATGGTTTTCAATATATTGAGATAGACGTTTTGCCAAGTAACACGCCAATATCATATAGGGGTGTATTTCACTATAGGACAGGCTCTACAAAGCAAGAATTGAAAGGTGTAGCTTTACAAAATTTTTTATTGCAGAAAATTGGCATGTCATGGGATTCTTCAATTTGCGAAAGTGCGACAATCGATGATATTGACAGGTCTGCGATAGATTTTTTTATAAAAAAGAGCATTACCTCCGGAAGAATGTCAGAAGATGAAAAAGAATTATCTACCGAAGATGTGCTATCAAAATTAGGTCTGATTTCAAATACCGGAAAGTTGAAAAATGCCGCAGTTGTACTTTTTGGCAGAGATATAAATAAATTTTATTCATCAATAGAATTTAAGATAGGAAGGTTCCATAATAGTGAAAGCAATTTGATAACACAAGATGTAATCGAGGGCAATGTTATAGAAATGGCAGGCAAGGTTATGGAAGTTTTAAGGTCGAAATATTTGATATCTCTGATAGAATATAAAGGGGAACAAAGAATTGAGCGACTTGAAATTCCTGAGCCGGCTTTAAGGGAGATAATATATAATTCTATTGCTCACAGGGATTATCAAGGTGCTTCAATACAGTGTAGGGTGTATGACGATATTATTGAGATTTGGAATCCTGGTTTGTTACCAGAAGGATTGACACCAGATACGATTTTTGAGAGACATGCATCTTATCCAAGAAACAAATGTATTGCATACGCCTTTTTTAAAGCAGGCTTCATAGAGTCTTGGGGCAGAGGTTATAAGAAGATTGAAGAGGAATTGACAAAAGTGAATATTGAAATTCCAAAAGTTACAGAGGTTTGTGGTGGCGTATTGATAACGATAAATAGAAAGTTAACAGTAGATAGTACTAAGCCAAAAATTGTCGGTAATAATGTCGGTGACTTTGACAAAGATATCCTTGGGCAACTATCTGAAAGACAGAGACATATATATGATATTATTAGAAAGTCGCCTGAGGTGACAGCGAAAAGAATGTCGGTTACTTTGTCGGTTGCTAAAAGGACAATTGAAAGGGATTTGGCTTACCTTACAAGCAAGGGGATACTGAGAAGAGAAGGAAAACCAAATTCGGGAATTTGGGTACTGTTAGTTTAATTAATATATTAGTTAATATTTTATGGATGTCGTAATTTACATATTAGTGGGAATATTGATGGCACTGGGTTTTGTGGGATGTTTTCTGCCTGTATTGCCCGGTCCACCGCTGGCTTATGGAGGTTATTTGCTGCTGTTGCTGACACCGGCGGGAGAAAATATTTCGTGGGTGATGATAGCGATACTTGGTGCTCTGACAGCGCTGACGGTAGTAGTGGACTTTATTATTCCGTCGCTTGGCGTGAAGTATTTCGGCGGGACGGCGTGGGGGAAATGGGGCTGCTTTTTCGGGTCGATAATAGGACTGTTTTTTATGCCTATCGGAATTATAGCGGGTCCGTTTCTTGGCGCATTTATCGGTGAACTGTTGGGAAAAAGCAGTGCGTCTGATGCCCTTCGTTCCGGGATAGGCTCTCTTCTTGGCTTTCTGTTTGGCACAGTGTTTAAGGTTGCAGTAACGGTGCTTATTGTGTACCGAGTCATTGTGGAGATTTTCTGAATTGTGTTACAACATGGTGATAGTGTGAGTTATTATTCGTAACTTTGCACTGACTTTTGTGACAAAACGAAAAAATATACATTTATGAAGAATATTCTTACCACTCTTGTGGCAGAGCAAGTTGCTAAAAACCCGGAGAGAGTGGCGTTTAGATATAAGCAGTTTCCCGGAGGCACCGAATGGGAGCCGACAACGTGGATAGACTTTGACAATAAAATCAAAGAATTATCGCTTAGACTCGCAGAGCAGGGTATAGGCGTCCAGGATACGATAGCAATTTTTTCAGCAAACCGCCCTGAAATCCTGATATCGGATTTCGCTGCATTCAGCCTGCGTGCAATCCCGGTTTCCATATATTCTACGAGCAGTGCCGAGCAGGTGAAATATATCGTAAATGATAGCAAGGCGAGTGTCCTTTTTGTGGGAAATGAAGCGCAGTATAAAATCGCGAAAAGCGTGGCGCAAGAGATGCCAAGCCTAAAGACCATAGTGGTCTATGATAATGCTGAAACAGCAGAAGGAGACTATTCATTTGCTGATTTCTGCAGTCTTCCGGTGGCGGAAGGTATTGCAACAAAGGTGGCGATGACAACACTGCAAGCGAAGCCTGACGATATAGCTACTCTGATATATACTTCCGGGACAACAGGTGAGCCAAAGGGAGCGATTTTAACTCATTCAAACTTTGACGCCCAGCTGGAAATCCATCAGAAAACCCTCCCAATCAGCAGTGAGTGGAGTTCAATCTCATTCCTCCCAATGTGTCATATTTTCGAGAAGGCGTGGACTTATCTCTGCCTGTCGATGGGCATGGTGGTGTGGATAAATAACAACCCTAAGGATATAACTAAGTCTCTGCGCGAGGTACGTCCAAACTGTATGTGTTCAGTGCCGCGTTTCTGGGAGAAGGCATATGCTACCATTACAGACAAGATGAGTGTTATGCCATGGTATAAGAAAGCATTCGTAAACTATGCCTTGCACATCGGGCGACGTCGTAATCTTGACTACGCTACACGCGGACTGAAAGTGCCGACTCTGCTGGAGATGCAGTATAAATTTGTGGAAAGCCGCATTTTTATGCCGCTCCGCAAGGTGATGGGCATAGAAAAGGGGTATTTTTTCCCCACTGCAGGAGCTCCGCTGAGTGCGAACATTACTGAGTTTTTCCATGCTATGGGCATAAACCTTGTGATAGGCTACGGACTATCTGAAACAACAGCCACAGTGTCGTTCTTCCCACCTCAAGGCTGGCAGTTAGGGACAGTGGGCGAGCCGCTATCAATCTACGAGGTGCGCATTGGCGAAAATAATGAGATACAGCTAAAAAGCCCGACAATAATGCGCGGCTATTTCAACAAACCCAAGGAAACAGCCGAAGCATTTACCGCCGATGGCTGGTTCCGCACAGGTGATGCCGGCAATCTTGACCCACAGACCGGTGCAATCACACTGACCGAGCGACTGAAAGACCTCTTTAAGACCTCAAACGGGAAGTATATCGCGCCACAGGCACTTGAAATGCGTCTTGGCGAGGATAAATACATTGAGCAAGTGGCAATCATAGCAGACAAGCGAAAGTATGTCACCGCACTTATCACCCCGGCATTTGAGGCGATTATGGAATATGCCCAGAAAAAGAAAATACAATATCACACGCTGGAGGACCTGGTGAAAAACAGCGAAATCATCAAGCTTATCCAGCAGCGTATTGACGAGCTTCAGAAGGGGCTTGCATCATTTGAGCAGATAAAGAAATTCACGCTAATCCCCCGCGAATTTTCAATGGAGCTGGGCGAGCTCACCAATACTCTGAAAATACGCCGCCTAATAATCGCCAAGCATTTTGCCGGAGAAATAGAGGCAATGTATGTGTGATTTTTCTATGATATTTAACATTAGTTGATGTCTGTAATGTAGGTATGTGCCATTTTTTCTTGCAAAAAACGAGAAAAATGACTAACTTTGAGGGCTGAAAAAACGTTTATACACTGTGAGACACCTGATTGTAATTTTAGTGATGCTAATCACGACTACGTTTGCCGCCTATTCAGGCGACGCGAAGCCGTGGGAGGACACGTCTCGCCCCAACGACAAGGAACAGGTGCGCGACGGAATAGACAATGAGGAGGTAGAGATAACGGTGCGCGACGGGTGGGTATATGTCACTACTCAAAAGCCGGTGACAGTAAAGATATTCACCATACTCGGTCAGCTAATCACATCAGAGACTATAAAGCCGGGGACAAAACGCATACACATCTCTTCACGCGGCATCTATATATTACGCGCAGGTACGCTCACAAGGCGTATAACCATTTAAAGTTTTTAATTTCAAAATGTCAAGTAAACACTATAAAGGGCTTACCGACAGTGAAGTAGCAGCCAGTAGGGAGAAATATGGCGTAAATATCCTCACTCCGGCAGAAAAAACACCACTCTGGAAACAATTTTTACAAAAATTTCGAGACCCGCTCATAATAATCCTGATGATAGCGGGGGTGCTGTCGATAGGTATTTCATGTTATGAATATTTCGGGATAGGGAAGCCGGTAAATGTGTTTTTTGAGCCGGTAGGAATTTTTATAGCCGTACTCCTCGCCACAGGGCTTGCTTTTTACTTTGAGATGCGGGCAGAAAAAGAATTTGAACTGCTAAACAAGGTAAACGACGATGAGCCGGTAAAGGTGATAAGAAACGGACGGCTGACTCAGGTGGCAAAAAAAGACATTGTGGTGGGAGATATAGTAATTCTCTCCACAGGTGAAGAAGTTCCGGCGGATGGAGAACTGCTTGAGGCGACGTCGCTAAGCATAGATGAGTCCACGCTGACCGGTGAGCCTGTGTGCCACAAGACTACAGAGCCAGAACACTTTGACGCAAATGCCACATATCCATCAAACTACGCAATGCGTGGTACGAAGGTGATGGAGGGTCATGGCGTGATGAAAATAACAGCCGTAGGAGACCATACAGAGAACGGCAAGGTGTTTACAGCCGCGCAGATAGACGACCACGTCAAAACGCCGCTATCCGAGCAGCTTGACCGTCTTGGAACCCTTATTTCACGCATTACCTACATAATAGCTGCAGTGATTGTGGCATGCAGGATATTTATGTTCTTGACCACATTCCCTGATGCGGATTTTCTGCAGTTTATTGACTATCTGCTTAATACGTTTATGATAGCAGTGGCGCTGATTGTTGTGGCAGTGCCGGAAGGACTTCCGATGGCAGTCACACTTTCGCTTGCATACAGCATGAGGCGAATGCTAAAGACCAACAACCTGGTGCGCAAACTGCATGCTTGCGAAACAATGGGCGCAACCACCGTAATCTGCACAGACAAGACCGGAACGCTGACCCAAAACCGTATGCAGGTGGCAGAGACCGACTTCCTAATAGACGAAAATTCGCCACTTGTATCACTTGGCATTGCGGCGAACTCTACAGCTCAACTGTCTGAAGATGAGGGTAAAACAGAGGTGATAGGCAATCCTACGGAGGGTGCGCTGCTGCTTTGGCTGCAAAGCCGGGGAATTGACTATCGAAAGATAAAAGACAGCTGCAATATACTGCAAGAGCTGCCATTTACAACGGAGCTGAAGTATATGGCAACACTTGTGGCTACTGATGGCGGCAAGCGGCTGCTACTCGTGAAAGGTGCGCCGGAAATAGTATATGAAATGTGCTCACAAACGGCTGTGAGCAAGGAAGATATCGCATCACGCCTGCATGGCTATCAGTCACGCGGAATGCGAACACTTGCTTTTGCATATAAGGAAGTGGAAGGCGAGGAAAATGTGATAGCAAGCGGAAAAATTGCGGTTTCAGACCTTGTGTTTATTGGTATTGTCGCGATTTCAGACCCTGTGCGCGAAGATGTACCGGCAGCGGTGGCGGAATGTCAATCAGCCGGGATAGCCATCAAGATAGTTACCGGCGACACGCCGCTGACAGCCCGTGAAATCGGTCGTCAGATAGGATTGTGGAGCGATGAGGATACTGACAGGAATATCATTACAGGTCCGGAGTTTGCTGCGCTTAGCGATGAAGAGCTACTTGACCGTGTGATGGATATAAAAATCATAGCTCGCGCAAGGCCAATGGACAAGAAACGCCTTGTAGAGGCTCTGCGCAAGAAAGGTCAGGTGGTGGCAGTGACGGGCGACGGTACAAATGACGCTCCGGCACTAAAGGCTGCACATGTGGGCCTTTCAATGGGCGACGGAACGAGTGTGGCAAAGGAGGCGTCAGACATCACAATCATAGACAATTCATTCTCTTCAATAGGAAGGGCGGTAATGTGGGGACGCTCGCTTTACCGCAATATTCAGCGATTTATACTGTTTCAGCTCACAGTGAACGTGGTGGCGTGTCTTACGGTGTTTGCCGGGGCGGTGCTCGGCACAGAATCACCGCTGACTGTGACACAAATGCTGTGGGTAAATCTTATTATGGATACTTTTGCGGCTATGGCGCTGGCATCACTGCCGCCGAGTGAAAAGGTGATGGCAGATAAGCCTCGCGACCGTAAGGCGTTTATCATAAACCGCGACATGTGGGGAAATATTCTCGGTGTAGGGTTTGTGATGTTTTTGGTGATGCTGACGATGCTCGTGCTAATGGAGCAATATGACGTGACGAGCATGATAAACCTGTTTGCCTTTGATGAACAGCCGATGAATATCGGCGGAAGGCTGACGGCATACGAATTGTCGCTGTTTTTTACGTTTTTCGTGTTCCTTCAGTTTTGGAATATGTTTAATGCTCGTGCATTCGGAGGCAAATCATCGGCACTGAACCTGAGTCATTGCAGCGAATTTGGCTTTATCGCCACGGCGATATTCGTGGGACAGCTATTGATTATCACTGTAGGTGGCGCTTTCTTTAACGTCAAGCCGCTGACACTTGAAGACTGGATTGTGATTATTGCAGCGACATCGTTCACTCTGTGGATAGGTGAGGCTGTGAGACTTGTAAAACGACAACATGATAAAAATACGATATAATGATTACACAAGAACAATTAAAACAGACCTTTGAACGCAAGCTCGCGTTGAGGAGGTATCTTTGACATCGACAACAAGCAAATACAATTAGAAGAAGAGGAACTCCGTACCCATGTGCCGGACTTCTGGGAACATCAGAAGGAAGCTCAGGCGCAGATGAAGAAAATCAAGGATATCCAGTCTTGGATTGACGGATATAAGGAGGTTGAGTCTGCTGTAGATGAGCTACAAAATG
Source organism: Muribaculaceae bacterium (assembly GCA_051871335.1). Lineage (GTDB taxonomy): Bacteria > Bacteroidota > Bacteroidia > Bacteroidales > Muribaculaceae > CAJUPY01. Next base: position 27,315 of record JBJECS010000001.1, read on the forward strand.
GCTGGGACTTTCTGAAAGAAGGACTTGTAGACGAGTCTGAGCTTGATGCACTGTATGCTGACGCAATGTCTAAAATAGAAAATCTGGAGCTGAAAAATATGCTTCGCCGCGAGGAAGACAAGCTTGGCGTGGTGCTGAAGATAAATTCAGGTGCCGGTGGCACTGAGAGTCAAGACTGGGCGTCAATGCTCATGAGAATGTATCTGCGGTGGTGCGAGAAGCATGGATATAAGACTTCTATCGCCAATATCCTTGAAGGTGACGAGGCGGGAATTAAGTCGTGCACGATAAATGTGGAAGGCGACTATGCATACGGCTATCTGAAGAGCGAAAACGGAGTGCATCGCCTGGTGCGCGTTTCTCCGTATAATGCTCAGGGAAAGCGTATGACATCTTTCGCATCGGTTTTCGTCACTCCGCTAGTTGACGATACTATTGAGGTAAAGGTGGAAAATGCACTTATTTCCTGGGATACGTTCCGAAGCGGCGGTGCCGGCGGTCAGAATGTAAACAAGGTGGAGTCAGGCGTGCGTCTACGCTATCAGTTTACAGACCCGTATACCGGTGAAAAGGAGGAAATCCTTATCGAAAACACTGAGACTCGCGACCAACCTAAGAATAAGGAGAATGCACTCCGCCAGTTGCGCTCAATCCTCTATGACAAGGAACTTAAGCACCGAATGGAGGAGCAGGCAAAGGTGGAGGCAGGCAAGATGAAGATAGAGTGGGGCTCTCAAATCCGCTCTTATGTGTTTGACGACCGCCGAGTGAAAGACCACCGCACGAATTATCAGACTGCAAACGTAAATGGCGTGATGGACGGCGATATTGATGATTTTATCAAGGCATTCCTTATGGAGTTTGCGGGTGTAGAAGACAATGCGTAATTTTTGAAACAATGGAAAAAATCACTGTGATAAAGGTAGGGGGCAAGATAGTGGAGGAGACTGACTCTCTCCACCGCCTCCTTGACGATATTGCTGCAATGCCGGGGCTGAAAGTGCTGGTGCATGGAGGCGGACGGTCTGCTACTGCCCTTGCGCAACGCCTTGGGATAGAGACTGTGATGATAGAGGGCAGGCGCGTCACTACGGCAGAGATGCTCGACGTGGTGACAATGGTGTATGGCGGCAAAGTGAATAAAAATATTGTGGCGCAACTGCAGGCTCGCAAAATCAATGCCCTGGGGTTGACTGGAGCAGATATGAACGTAATACGAGGACATAAACGCCAGGTGAAGACAGTAGATTATGGCTGGGTTGGCGATGTTGACGCTGTAGATGGCGGTATGCTTGCGTCTCTTATCAGCAAAGACGTCGTGCCGGTCATGGCTCCGCTTATCCATGATGGTGAGGGCAATATGCTCAACACAAATGCTGACACTATCGCTGCTGAAACGGCAAAATCACTGGTGCCTTATTTTGATGTGACACTTGCGTTCTGCTTTGAGAAAAATGGTGTTTTGAGGGATGCGGAAGATGATAATTCTGTGATTAGCCGCATTGATTCACAAAGTTATCCGTCACTCGTGGAGCAAGGTGTCGTTTCGGGTGGTATGCTGCCAAAATTGCAGAATGCGTTTGATGCGCTCCATGCAGGCGTGAAAGAGGTAGTAATCACGAAAGCAGAAAATCTTGCCGACGGTGAAGCCGGGACGCATGTGGTGGTAAGATAGCAGTCTGTGTTTTTTAGTGAGTAGTGATGGAGAATTTTAGATATGGCGGAGCATAATGAACTTGGAAAGTGGGGCGAGGGTGTTGCTGTTGAAACACTTACGGCGGCGGGCTATGCCATACGCGAGACAAACTGGCGGCTGTCGCACTATGAGATAGACATTATCGCCACGAAGGGTGACCGGATGGTTTTCGTAGAGGTGAAGACGCGGTCGGGAGATTTCCTTGACCCGGTAGATGCTGTTGATAAGCGCAAAATGGCGTTTATGGTGCGTTCAGCAAATGCGTATATGCAGCATTACGACTTGCCATATGAGGTGCAATTTGATATCATAGCTATCACGGGTACGCAGGAAAATTACACTGTGGAGCATATTCCGGATGCT
>JBJECS010000002.1:0-28883 GCA_051871335.1 Muribaculaceae bacterium
GCCATCGATAGTGCTATATAATTGCACTCAGGAGCCGGATGTTGATTTGACGGGGTGTTTCCGGCGTGATTATTTTCTGTTTTTCGGGAGACTGTCTTATGAAAAAGGCGTTGACAGGCTTATAGACGTTTTTGAGCGTATGCCTGAGCGGAAACTTAAGATTGTGGGTACAGGACCGATTGAGGACGCGCTTAAGGACGCAGTGGCAAGTCGTGGCATTAACAATATTGAATTTCTTGGTTATAAGGCAGGGCGTGAGCTGAAGGAGTTGGTGGCGAATGCCTCTTTTGTGATTGTTCCATCACAGTGGTACGAAAACAATCCTATGACTGTGATTGAGGCGTATTCTCTTCAGACTCCTGTCATTGGCTCAGACCTTGGAGGCATTCCGGAAATTATTGACAATGGCAAGACCGGCTTTGTTTTCAGCCATGACGATATGAATGGGCTGGTGAAGGTTATAGAAGATGCTGCGGGTTTGTCTGATGCTGAATACCGAAAAATGTCTTTGAATGCCCGGAGTTTTTTTGATGAGCATTTCAGCGAGAGCGGTTATGCGGAGAAACTTGTGGAATTTTACAAAAGTGTTATGAAATGAGACACATATTAGTCTATGCATATCAGTTGCACCCATTCAAAGGCTCTGAGTGTGGATTGGCTTGGGATTATGTGATTAATATGAGCAAGACAAACAGGCTTACGGTCTTATATGGTACATGTGAAGGCTATCATGATATAGGCAGCACATCGTTTCTTGAGAAATGGATAGTGGAAAACCCTGTTGAAAATGTCACACTGGTGCCCGTAAAACCGTCATTTGAGTTCACTATACAGGGTTACGGACTAAAAGGTATCTTTAATTTCTACAGGCAGTATGCGAGGTATCAAGAGGATGTCTTGATGGTAGCAAAACGTATTTTTGAGAAAGAAAAAATAGACCTTGTTCACTACTTAGGACCTATAGGCTATCACGAACCAGGGCTTCTCTGGACGCTTCCATGCCCATACATGTGGGGCCCTCTAGGGGGGGTAGTTTCATACGACACAAGGCTTCTTTGGAGTGGCTCCTTGGATAAAAGAAAGTGGTTCTTCGCAAGAGTGAAGAGGTTTGTGAATGATGTTAAGTTAAGATTCAATAAAAAGGTAAAGACAGCTCTTGAAAACTCCGATTTGGTTCTTGGCTGTACTAATGAAACAGTCGGCAGATTGCGTAATGTATTTCATTTGCCTGATACAAAGTTGCAATATTTCCCTCAAAACTGCATTAAGGAACTACATCCTGTCAATAATGATAAATTTTTAAGTGAGGTCATAGAGATTGTTTGGATTGGCAGATTAGATAATTTCAAATCACTCATTACCGTATTGAAGGCTTTACAACGCACCCGGCAAAAGTCGAGATTTCGGCTTAATGTCGTTGGTAATGGTGTACTGGAGTATGAATTGAAGCAATATGTCACTGAAAATGGATTATCTGAGACTGTTCGTTTTTATGGTAATTTGCCACGAGAAAAAGTATGGGAAATAATTAACAAATCGCATCTACATGTCATAACCAGTATGCATGATGTAAATCCAACAGTCTTTTGGGAGGCTATGTCTTACTGCGTTCCAACACTTTCTCTTACTAACTGCGGACTTGAAGACATTATTACCGATGAAATAGGATTTTTAATACCTATTACAAGTTATGATAAGATATTAAATAATATTTCAAGTGTTTTGGACAGCATGTCTATTGAAATACTTTGACAAAAAGCTGTTAATATTGCGAATAACAGAAAGCAATATAGTTGGGAGAATAGAGTAAAAGAAATCGAAAAACAATACGAACTTACAATAAACAACCATATAAAAAATATTATTTTATGGACGCATCAATAATCGTTACGTACCGTTGTCCTATGCGCTGCAAAATGTGCAATATATGGAACAACCCGACTAAAGTTTCGGAAGAATTTAAGCCTGAATTGCTTAAAAAATTGCCGCAGGTCAATTCTGTAAATATAACCGGAGGTGAGCCTTTCGTAAGAGAAGATATCGAGGAGATTGTCAATGTGCTAAGGAAAAAGACTAAGCGAATAGTATTTTCTACCAGTGGTTTCTTCTCAGACAGGATTATCGCTCTTGCCAGGAAATATCCGGACCTTGGTTTCCGCATTTCTATTGAGGGTCTGTCATGCAAAAATGACGAGCTACGAGGACGTGAGGGCGGTTTTGACAAGGGGCTCCGCACTCTGCTTGAACTTCGCAGGATGGGCGTTAAGGACATTGGCTTCGGCATCACTGTGTCAAACAACAATTCTGAGGATATGCTTCACCTATATGAGCTAAATAGAAATCTAAAAATGCAATTTGCTACAGCTTCGTTTCACAACTCATTTTATTTCCACAAATACGACAATAAGGTAACAAATGTGGACGAGGTATGTGCAAATTTTGATGAGCTTATCCAGCGACTGATGAAGGAAAACAGCCCGAAGTCATGGTTACGCGCATTTTTCAACCTTGGTCTTATAAACTATATCAAGGGAGGGCGTCGAATGCTGCCATGTGAGGCTGGCTCTGAGAATTTCTTTGTTGACCCATACGGAAATGTGTTGCCATGCAACGGTATGGAAGAAGACTGCTGGTTTGACACTATGGGAAACCTTCACGATGTCAGTGATTTTATGGAAATCTGGAACAGCGAAAAGGCTCAGCAGGTTCGCGAAAAAGTGGCCAACTGCCCTAAAAGCTGCTGGATGATTGGCTCGGCTTCACCGGTGATGAAGAAATATATAGGCAAGGTCTTGCCATGGGTTATCAAGAATAAAATCAAGGTAGTACGAGGTGGTAAAGTTGATACATCTTGCATTCCATTCTTCCATGTAGGCAATAATGACAAGCAGGGACTAAGATAGGGTTTAGCCATTGCTTTTATAGTGGCAGTGAGCGATATTTGGGGATAACTGATTGCGATACAGTATTTTAGCTGATATGTTATTGTGTATCGGCGTGTAAAATATATTTCCTGATGAAAATTGTATTTATTGGCGGGCGTGACATCCATAACCTGGGTGGCATAGAGAACTATATGTATAATCTTGCTACTCAGCTTGTGAGGATGGGGCACGAGCCTGTCGTGTTTTGTGAGAGCGACTGCAACCGTGAGGAGATGGTGAATGGCTTCCGAGTGATTTATCACAAAGGGTTTAAAAGCAATCTTCTGTGCAAGCCGTGGTGTGGGCTGAAAGCTACGCTCCGAACGGTTTTCCGCATAAAGGGCGTTGATGTAATTCACTATAATGCATGGCCTGCCTCACTATGGAGTCCGTTTGCACGTCTTTGTGGCATTAAGACACTGATGCAAGGGCATGGACTGGAGTGGCAACGCAGTAAATACTCCCCAACACAGCAGCGCATCATGAAGGCTATGGAATGGTTTACGGCTCACATAAACCGTAACCTCATAATGTGCAGTGATGACCAGACGGCGTATTTTAAGTCACATTATGGGCGTGATGCAGTCACTATCCCCACTGCGATAAATCTGCCGGATGTGTCTGCAAAGAATGATTCGGAGATTTTAGGGCGATTTGGTCTGGAAAAAGGCAAATATTTTCTGTTTCTTGCTCGCCTGGTTCAGGATAAGAATCCGGACTATCTGATTAGGGCATTTAGCGAGGCAAATTGCGATGGCTATAAACTTGTGATAGCGGGAAATAATCCTGCGGCACAAGATTATGTGGAGCTGCTGCATGAACTTGGAAAGGACAATCCGAATGTAGTGTTTACAGATGCAGTTTTTGGCAAAGACAAGGAACATCTCCTCCGCAATGCGTTTGCATTCTGCATACCGTCGACTATTGAGGGGCTTTCAATTTCCCTTCTTGAGGCGATGAGTTACCGTCTGCCCGTTGTGGCAAGTGATATACCGGCAAATCGTGAAGTTCTTGACGACGACAAGGCATTTTGGTGTAAAGTAGAGGACGTGGATTCACTCCGAGATGCTTTGGAGCGTGTAATTTCCGATGCAGAAAATCTTACAGACATTACGGAATACAATTTCTGCAAAGTGCGTGACAGCTATACTTGGGAAAAGGTGGCAGAGCGGTATGTTGATTATTTGAAAACACTCTAAATGTATTTAATGCGAAGCCTTCAGGTTTATAGCATAGACCTTAGACTTTGAAATTGCGGATACTGAACTAATCACTGTTTTTCCACACATACTTGCTTCAAAAAAAAGGACCACTCCAGGATAATCGGGGTGGTCTTGTTGTATAATAGCTGCTGTTTTGAAACTCAAGTTTTTATTTTAGGGGACAGCAATAATCAATTTAACAACATTCCATCCAAAACCGTTTACAGTCAGAATAAAAAAAGCTGCGTCAAAACATTCGACACAGCTTTTATTAGTGTAAACAAATCAGATTAATAACCTGGATTCTGCTGTTTCGCGATTGTCGGATTGGCATTTATCTCATCCTGAGAAATCGGCAGAACAATTTTGTAGAACGTGCGGTCGATAGTCTTAGGACGGTCGCTTACCGGTACACTCTGGAAGTCGTCGTTATACTCGATGCTCCTGTTTAGGCGAATCATGTCAAAGAAACGGTTGCCCTCGCCAAATAGCTCCTTGCTGCGCTCATCAAGAATCATATCATCATTGATGGTTGCCGCAGTCGCAGGTTCAAGACCCGGAGCACGCTTGCGGATTTCATTCAGGTAGTCTGCTGCGGCTGATGCCCCCGCTGATGAGTGCAGTGCTGCCTCTGCTGCAATGAGATAAACCTCTGACAGACGAATGATTTTGATATTTACAGCTGTGATTGTCGCTTTGCCGTCACCTGGCATTGACACACCGCCCATATATTTGTAGCATGCGCCCTTGCGTTCTACCTCATAGTCAACATAATACTCGTCATTGTCCATCACTTCCCATCTCACGTCTGTTGGGTCTTCACCCAGGCGGTTGAGGAAATAGTCTGAAGCCAGAAACCATCCCTGAGCACCTTTCATACGGTCATATTGCATCAGGTAGTATCCCAGTGAAGATGAACCAAGGTCTGATTCTTCCGGCGTGATGCCAAGCTCAAAGATTGATTCTGTGTCAAACTGCTTGCTCCAGGAATTTGCCCAATCTTCATTTTTATATAGCGAATACTTTCCACTTTCTATTACTTCCTTTGCTGCTGCGAGAGACCCCTCATAGTCTTCCATATACAGCTTCACCTTTGCCTGAAGGGCAAGATTAGCATAATAATTCATATAGCCGTCGCGAGGCTGCTTGTTTGAGCTCATCAGTTCAGCACCCTTAGTGAGGTCGTCGATGATTTGAGCATAGTTTTCTGCCACTGTCGCTCTTCCCGGTTGCTCTGTAGCGGAAATCGGCTCAGTCACGTTTGGCACGCCGTATGCGTTTTTGTCATAGTTGTATGGCAAACCATATAGGCGGACAAGGTCAAAATAGAATAGCGCGCGGAGAGAGAGAGCTTCACCCTTTATGTAGGAGAAATCTTCTTCTGTGCCAGCTTCCTCCAGCTGCTCTATGTTTCTGATGAGAGTATTTGCTTGGAGAACGCACTTATACATTTTGCTCCAAAATGCTGAATAGCTTCCGTATGTCGGAGCATGATTAAAACTGTATAATCCGTCAAGGCCTCTACCTGCCGAATATATTGTCAGGTCACCGCCCTTGATGTCGCCATACAGAGTGAAATTTCTGCCGTAATACGAGTATGATGTCATTTCGCTCATCAATCCGTTTATTGCAACCTCTGCGTCTTCCGTTGTGCTGATTGCACCGTCTGCATTTCCCGCCATTGTTGGCTGCATGTCCAGGAAGCTGTCGCATGAGGATAGTGCCCACATAGAAAGGGCTGCTAAAAATATCTTAGTCGTTTTCATCTTTTCAATGTTTTAAAATTTTAACTCAAGACCGAATACAAACGTTTTGCCAAGTGGAGTTTCCCATCCGCGGGTGCCATATTCATTCACTTCCGGGTCGGCATCCTTATAGTTTGCGAATGTCAGCAGGTTTGTACCGCTGAAAAATACGCGTGCATTCTGGATAAGCGCCTTTTTTGTCACTTTCTGTGGAATGGTATATCCCAGAGTCATAGACTTCAGTCTGAGGTAGCTGGCGTTAAACAGGTGGCGTGAGCTGTATTCCATAGCGTCTGTCAGGTCAAGACCTGAAATCTGTGGCTCTGAACCATTTGGATTTTCAGGTGTCCACAGCTCTTTGAAATAGTTATTTGCTCTGATACGCTCCCAGTAATAACCGTCGTCTGCCACATCCTTGTATGCGCCGTCATATAGGTCACCGCCAATTTTGTATGTGAAGTTAAGTCCGAGTGAAAGACCTTTCCATGTCACGTTAGTGTTAATACCACCATATACTTTTGGTGTTGCATTGCCGATGATGGTATAATTCGCATTGTCATAGTCGTATGTTGCGCCTCGTCCGTTGTAGATGAAGTCACCGGCCTGTGGGTCTTCAGGGTCGTTTACGTAATATACGCTCTTTCCGTTTGTCTTATCCACGCCTGCCCATTCAAATCCGTAGAATGAAAGAGTAGGGGAGCCTTCTCGGTAGATGTATTGTGCTCGGTCGTCACCTCCTGTCGGGTCATACCAAATTATGTCCGCGCCGCCATACAGTTCTTTCACCTTAGAGCTGAGGAATGACGCATTTACTGACGCCGTCCACTTCCAGTCGCCCTTATTGATGATTTCACCGCCCAATTCTATTTCAATACCGTGGTTGTTGATGCGACCCACGTTTTGCAGTGTTGATGCAAAACCTGTCACCTGTGAGATTGGTACGTCTTGCAGAAGGTTCTTGGAGTCGCGGTTAAAGTATTCTATTGTTCCGTGAAGTCGGTTTGAGAATACTGCGAAGTCAATACCTACATTTGTGCTGTAGCTCGTTTCCCATGTCAGGTCACTGTTTCCGATACTGCTGATTATGCCGCCTGGATTGCCCATATACTTGCCGGTGTAGTCCATAAGGCTCATATAGCCATAGTTGTCGGTTGGCAATGTGCCGTTTACACCGTATGATGCGCGGAAACGAAGGTTGTCAAGCCAGTCAATGCTCTTCATGAAGTTTTCCTTTGTGATATTCCATGCGCCAGCTACCGACCAGAAGTTGCCCCATCTTTCTTTCTCGCTCAGGCGTGATGAACCGTCGCGGCGGAATGAACCTGAAAGAAAATACTTTTCATCATAGTTGTAGTCAAGCTTTGACAGGATAGATGCCATTGAATTGCCCCATGAATAGCCTGATGATGTCTGAGTGCCCGCTGTTGAGATTGTGTGAAGCGTGCTCACAGGCAGATTTGTTCCTGTTGCGCGAAGATAGTCTGCTTCGTTCTTTTCCGCCTCAAAACCTGCCATCACTCCAATATTGTGTATATCTTGCAGTGAGAAGTTGTAATTGGCTGTAGTTGAGGATACTATCTTCTCATATGTTGTGCGGTATTCTGTCACATTGCCATTGTCTGCTGAGCCGTAGAAGTGGTTTGCGCTATAGTAGATATGGTCTTCCACCCTTGTGTTGTCGTAAGACAATACAGAGCGCACGTCAAGTCCCGGGATAACGTGGATTGTTACGGTCTCCGCCGCCATGAGCTTAGTGTTCTTTGAGCTGTTTTCCCACTCGTTGTCGTAATACACGCCGTTGTATGCATAGCTGCCATAGCGTTTTGTCCATGGCTTCCCTGTCTTGTAGTCTGTCGGCCAATAGAGTCCCCACAGAAGGTTGCGAGTCTGCATGAAGTAGTTTGCACCCGTGCTTCGTGTGTCGTTATATCCGCTCTTGTCGGTCTTAGCGAAAGAGGCGTTTGTGCCAAATTCAAAATACTTGCCTACCTTTTGATTTAAGTTTACACGGCCTGAAATACGCTTGAAGCTGTTTATTCTCAGGCGACCGTCATCTTTGGTATAAGACAGCGACGTATAGTAGTTTGTATTGTCGTTTGCACCGCTCACGCTGAAGTCGTAAGTCTGATATGTCGCAGTGCGGAAATACGCTTTGTCCCAGTCGTAATACTTGCCGCCACGGCCTGAATTATCATATTCTTCGATTGACACATTTTCGCGAGCTCCTGTTCCTGAAGTTGAGAATTGGTAGCCGTGCTGGTTAAACTTTTTGTTAAGCTGTCTGAGGGCGTATGCGTTAGCTTCCTCGTCTGTCATGCCCTCACCGCTCGTTCCATAGTCGTGAAATACCGTATAAAGCATATTGACGTTGTCCTGTACGCTTGCTGTCTCATAGTTGTCTGTTGCCCAGCATGGTGTGAAACCTACTTCCGCCTTAAAGCTCACCGTTGGCTTGCCCTGGTTGCCTTTCTTAGTCGTGATGAGGATTACACCGTTTGCCGCGCGTGAACCGTAGAGCGAAGATGCTGCCGCGTCCTTAAGCACTGAGATTGATTCGATGTCATCAGGGTTCAGAGAGTTCATGATGTTATTTGTGGAATAAATTTCACCGCTCATCTGTCCGATGTTGCCTGATGATACCGGGACACCGTCTATCACATACAGCGGTTCATTCCCTGCGTTCATTGAGCCGATACCGCGGATGCGAATTGCCGGGGCTGACCCTGCCTGACCAGAATTGTTTGTCAGCTGTAGACCTGCCACTTTACCATTCAATGCGTTCTCGAATGTCGTGGATGGAACGTCCTTTATCGCGTCTGCCCTTACGAGTGAGGCAGAACCCGCATAAGAACTCTTTTTGGCTGTGCCATAGGCAACTACCATCACTTCATCAAGCTCTGCTATTGACGATTGCATACTGATTGTCAGATTGTTTGCAACCGCCACCTCTGCCTTTTTCATACCAACATATGTTACCACGAGGGTTTTTGCTTCCGTTGGCACGTTGAGCTTGAACTGACCGTCTACATCGGTCATTGTACCTAAACTTGAACCTTTTACCAATACAGACGCTCCAATTATGGGTTCCCCGTCTGCCTCCGACACAACCTTACCTGTAATCTGTGTCGTTTCTGCGCTTGCTCCCAGCCCTATCATCAGGCAACTGATGAGCAATAGAAATCTACTAAAAATCATACCATTGGATTTAATTGTTAATAATATAAAATCACTTTCCGATTGCAAATATATGTTATTATTCACAATTTTCCAAATTTTTGTTTAAAAAAAGAAGAAAAACGGTACATTTTTCTTCTTTTGTGCATTTTGAGGCTATGTTTGTCCTTGTCTTTTAGCTGATTTCCAATATGTGGGCATAGAAAGTTTTTAAGCCATTTTTCGTTAGTTTTTCAGTGTATTTTTTATATGATAATTTATGGAATGGAGCCACGTTGCAAAGTTTTCCCCATTCTTCCGCATTGTATTCCCTATGCAGACTTTTTCTCATCATGCTGAAAGTCTCGGTGGGAAGTGCATCGATTAAGCTTTTTATTTGCAAAATGTTGTCATACCCTGATTTGAAGACATAGTCAAGTAGCAAATAGTCTATCAACTTATCATTATTTTTCCACCAGTGAAGCAGCGAATCATAAATATATTCAGGCAATATGCTGTGCTTCCCGCTTGCAACAAAAAAGCTGGTCCACAGCCCTCGTGAGACATTGTTGTACTGCGTCACATGACGGTATGTCCATAGCGACAGACTTGTGTCAACAATCTCATCAATGTCTTTTGTGAAATAGTTCGTAATATCGGTCCAAATTCCACCATACTCTTTAAGAAGATACATTCTCGCAATGTCTGAGAAGTGAGTCCGAGAGATTATGCCGTCACGATATTTAGCCATTATGTATTCCGGCAGTTTGATATATTCATCCATATTATCTTCGGTTATGAGTATTACAGGATGTTTCCTCGCATGCCGCAATATTGTCTTGTAGCAGGCTTTTACTATTTCAGGCATATTGTTCTCTCCCTGCCACCAAATACACCATATTGGAGACTCTTCGCCTATTGCATTATGCGGGTCGGAATATTCTTGAAACGTGGAGATACATTCATTCTGCCCATACTTATTCAGCAGCCTGCGCATTTTCAGTATCTGTTTTGCTCTTGAGATTACTCTTTCAAATGATTTAAGGAAGTGCATTTTCTGATTTTATTTCATGAAACAAAAATATACGGCGAGAACAAGGCAAACAAAGGCGGCGAGATGATTCCAGTGAAATTGTTCGCCCTTAAAGAAAAACATCGTGAATCCCGTGAATACTACAAGGGTTATTACCTCTTGGATTACTTTGAGTTGCATTAGCGAGAAGCTCCCTCCATTTCCGATAAAGCCAAACCTGTTTGCCGGCACTTGAAAGGCGTATTCGGCAAGTGCAAGGAGCCAGGAAAAGAGTATTACTACATACAGCGGTGTGCTGTTTGAGATTATATTTGCCTCTTGTAGCTTTACGTGCCCATACCAGGCGAAAGTCATGAAGATGTTTGATATTACCAATAGCAATATCGTTAGCCAAGGTGACATAGACTTATTATTGATATAATTATTGTTGTTAAAATTCCTGTTATTATCACATAGTCACATCCCGCAGGGCGTGATAATGCAATATTGTCTGTAGCAGACCTGTCCTCGCACTGCAAAATCCGTATTTTTGCAGTCGCTTCGGTTATTGTATAGCATACAGCTGCGATTATCGAACCCAATATTGCTCCCACCATCAGGTCGCCGAAATAGTGGACTCCAAGGTATAGCCTTGAATATGAATTTATAAACGCCCATGCGAAGATAAATAATACAAACCGCATTTTTCTCTCTGTCATTATCATAAACGTTGCAAGAGCAAAAGAGTTTGCAGCATGACAAGATGGAAATCCGTATGCTCCGCCGCGATAGTCATTTACCACATGAATAAATTCTGAAATCGGATTTTCAAGATTTGCCGGACGTAGTCGCTCTATCGCAGGACGGATATACGTCGCTATCGTCTGGTCTGTTATCAATATTGTAAGACCGATGCCTATCGCGAAAACTGCCGTCTTCTGCCAGTTGTATTTCTTGTAGAGCAATACGAGTATCATCGCATACATCGGTATCCACACAAACCTACCTGTGAATAAATACATGAATTGGTCCATGTAGTCGCAGTGTACTGAATTTATTGCAAGTGTGATATTAGAATCTATATTTGTCAGTATATCAATCATTTATAGTTCCTCCATACTGTTGTAAATTGTTTGTAAATATGCTTTTGATTGGTTCTCAAGTATTTTTGCGCCTCTGCCTACAGCCTTTTCTGTCCTGTCTGCGTCAAGGTTGTAAATCACCATCGTTGAGTCGTTCAGTATACCCATATACTCCGGCTCTGTGAAAAAGGCAAAGTGCGGTGCGGAAGTCGAAAAAATATTTTTGCTGTAGATAAATTCGTCTGATTGTATTCCCATCGCAGAGAGAATAGTCGCAACAATGTCTGTCTGGCATGCAGGCGTGTTTATTTGTATTTTACCATTGCGAAGTGCTCCACCTGTGAATATGAGCGGTATGCGGTGCCGTTGTTCCACATCTTCCAGCCCCATAGGATATGCCCCATAGTGGTCAGGGGTAATTATTACAAGCGCATTTTCCCACTTGCCGCTATTGCGCAGGTTGCAAACAAAGTCTGCAATGCAGCTGTCTGCGTATGCAAATGCGTTCGCACGGTTTTCCTGACCTGCATACTTTATCTTTAGCTCTTTGTGGTATGGCACTTCAAACGGCTCATGGCTACTTGACGTCTGTATTATTCGCAGCTGGGGCTTTTCGCTCGTGTCCGCAGTTATTTCACTCATCATTTTGCGGAACACTACATCGTCGTGCGCTCCCCACTTGCTTCTGCGTTCCGATATTGTGAAGTCTTTGTCCTTGATAATGTGTTCAAACCCTTGGCTGACAAGGTAAGCGAGCATATTTGTGAAATTTATGTCGCCTCCATAGTAATAGCTCAGTTCATAGCCGTTTGCCTTTAGAGTTTTTGGCAGTGAGGGGAGATTTTCCGCCTTTTCCACATATTTCATCAGGCTCGTGTTCGGTTGTGCAGGAAATCCACTCAATATTGCCGGTATGCCTCGGTCTGTACGGAAACTGGATGCATAGAAGTTTGTGAATAGCATGCCACTCCGCGCAATGCTGTCCAGTCTTACAGCTATTGGTTTGCCGCCAAGGCTTGGCATCAGGTGGGCAGAAAAACTCTCCGCGATTATCATATATATGTCGGGTCTTCTCGTAGTCAAAAGCGAGTCGTTTTCCTCCATAGTCTTTTCTTTCATCTCGCTAAAAAGTTCTGCTGCCGTTTCTTCATCAAAATATCGGTATTGTTCCTTGAAATTGTTCTGGTGTGTAGCGGAGTACATCAGGCTGAACTGTGGATTTATCGCTGAATGGTTAAGCCTTGGGTTTTGACTGTAATATGCTCTGCTCAAGTTCATAGTAGATACTGTCACTCCGCCTCTAATGGCGATGAATAGCAGTCCTGCGACTATCACAGAAGTTGCCGTCGCTACAGCCTTGCATTTATTTCCGACAAACGTAGGATTAATGCTTTTTGAAAAAGATATTTTGATGAATGCGAATGATAATGCGGCACTAAGTGCTATGATTGCTATTGGCGCAAGGATTAGCTCCATCATCGTTGCGCTCGCAAGTGCCGCCGCCGGGGAAGACATAAAGTAAAATACCGGCGTCATGTCAAGGCGAAAGCCCCAATACCCATACAGACCAAGGTCAAGAATGGTAATTGTTGCTATTACAAAAGAGATGATTATGAAATACGCCTTTTCCGCTATGTCAATTGCGTGGTGGGCTGACCATATCCGACAGATGTGGAGGAGTAGGGGAACTATCGTCATATATCCCGCCATGCTCGCGTCAAGTGAAAGCCCTGCCCACAGAGATTTGGCTATCTCGCCGGTTTCCGCATCTGCAAATAGACTGTTGTACACTAATATAAATGCTAACCGTTGCAACTCAAACAAAGCAATCAGCAGCAAATATAAAATACCTATTTTCTTTATCGTTTTTATCATTTTATGTCTATATCAAGCCTATGTTGTTCAATCTTTGAAGCAGACCAATTTATTTCAGACTTCAAAGATACGACAATTTTCATTGACGGCAAAGCTTTTTCGCCATTATATCCTTATTACTACCTCCTATTTCCCTGTTTATTGTTTAACATACGTTAAATAACGTTAATTAGGCAAATATTATTTGCTTTCATTGATTGTTCTTATGTGACTATTTTGTAACTTTGCAACATCTATATACTTATAGCAAATTCAATAGGAAAATTAAATAAAACAACTAATTAATAACAAAAAACAACTATGAAAATGAAATTTTTTAAGTTATTTTCAGTGGGGCTTTTGCTCTCCTTGCTGTGTTTGCCACTAAGCATGAAAGCATATGAGCCCATAGGTGAGGGTTACCCGGAGCCTACTTACAATGTAGTGCTCTCAGGAACATCTTCAGATGGTTACTGTACTGCACGTCTCTCATGGCTTCTGAAAGATGTTACTCCTGCAGGTACAACTATTGAAGGTCTTTATAGGGTTGTATCTACTGATTTGTATCGTGATGGGGTCTTATACAAGAAGGGTTTAGCTTGGTCAACTTTCATTGATAAAGATATTCCGCAGGGTAGCGTAAAATACAAAGTAATAGAAACTGTAGAATACTACATTGACGAAATTCAGAAAGATGCAGAAGGAAACAAGCTGAAAGATTGGACAGGATTAAATGACTCTACAATTAAAGTATTTAGTAGACAATACGAAGTAGAATCTAATGAGATTTCTCTCGATATTAAGGAACGCAATATGGCAAAAGTAAATTATCATATTGACGAAATTTACAATCTGCGCCTTGGTGCTGATAATAAGGCTAACTCACATGATGGAGTTTCATTTGTGCCTTCTTGGAGTTCTACTCAGACAAATGTGCCACGTTTTACTATCAATGATATGGTTCGCGGTTGCTTCCATGTCATTAGCAAAAGAGATGGCAAGGGCTATTGGTTCTTTGTTGATAATGGATTTGGTAGTTGGGGTACAAGTTCTTCTCTTCAAGACTCTAATGTGAGAATTATCAAGGTTGCTGATGATGCTGCTTCTATCGCAGACCCTACTAAATACAAAGTTGTTCTCAATGTTCCACGTACGGGCTCTCCCAAATTCATATATATAGCTCTTGATGAATGGGAAAACATCTTCTGCCGAGCTGGTTCAGCTTTCTCTGAAACTCCTACGCAATATCAGATTTTCAGATACGACGACTACAATACAAACTCAAGTGCGTCCGCATGGAAAACAGGCACGTTTGATAAAAACTTTGCAGAGTTTGCCGTTTCCGGTCAGTCTGGTCAGTTAGGTCGTTGCGACCAATTATCTGTTCAGGGATTTATTGATTCCGGCGAGTGTACTATCCTCATGGCTCCAGGTAAGGGACCATATTGCTTCCGCCTTAAATTAAACAATGGCGATAAAGTTTCTGAGTCTTGGGCTAAAATTACGCCTGAGTCCGGTTCTGATGCTGTAGGTACTGAGAACGACTGTATATTTGTTGATGGACCTAACAATAAGAATAGGATAATTTATCAAAACCGTAGTAATTACTACGCTCATTTCAAATTCCCGGCTGATGGTGTTGGTGACGTGAGTGCTGAGGCAAATGGTGCAATTATTAGCTATGTTTCTCAGTATGGTCAGGTTAACCAGTCTGGTGGCGCTACTCTTTATTTTGAGGGTACTGCAGCTAATGGCGTTATGTGTAAAGACTTGTTCTTCGCGTCTTCTGTCGCTTTCTCTTCTAAAGGTTCTGGCTCTTTCCAGGTCAATCTCGCTCAGACAGATTGTGCTAAAGAAGAAGCTACTGATGCAAACTTTATTTTCTCAGACATGGCTCCTTTAGGCTCTTTTGCTCAGCGTGAAGAAAATACAACAGGTACAGCACAAAACGCAAACCTATCGTCGTTGTTCTTTACTCTTGAGCCTGATGCTACTTATCCGGACAGAAAGCATATTTACATTTATCAGTATGTGCCACTATATCGTATAGCTAAATATGAGATTGTACCTGAAGTAGGTTTTACAACTACTCCAATTGAAATCAAGATTGATAAGATTGAGTCTGCTTCTACAGGTATTACTTCATTTAACAATAGTATGTTTTTCAGCAAGCCTGTTTATGGCGAGAACCCTGAAGATGAATACGAAATCAAGGGTTATTCTATTGTTTTGACTGATCCAGATGGTAATAGGTATCACTATTCTATTAGTGCTAAAGGATATACTGCTGACGGTAAAGTAGTTTATAAGCGTGAAATCAGAATGGCTGATGAAGATGGTAATCCAACATCTGAAAAAGTGCAAGTTTATAATGATAAAGGATACCCTCAGACTTATGTCGATGGTTCTGGTGTAGAACAGCCTCTATATTACGAGGATACTGTTGAGTTGCCTGCTGATTTTGCTGCCGGTGATTTCGTACAAGATTATTCACTTCCATTCCCATTAACTTCTCTTGGCACATATAACGCCTCAATTTCTGTATGGGTTGGTCGTAAAGGGTATGACGAATACATTCAATGTGAGCCTCAGAGTGCTTCTATTCCTGTAACTCTTGAAACTCGTGTGCCGGATCCTTTGGCTCAGGCTTTCAGATACGACCCGGAACAAGACCACAACAATGGCTCTATCATGGCTTCTGACCCTTCTCTTCCTTATCGTATTGACGGTGCATTTACTATGCCAAGTGATGGTCCTGACCCTGTAAGCTACTATGAAGTTTACATTAATGGTGAAAAGCAAGTGGGATATTGGGTTGTTGAAAATGGTATTCCTACTTTCTGTACTTCTAATAAGGGTACTGGTTATACTGAATATAATCGTGAAAAATCTGACGTTATTCCTGCTGACTATGACTTTGATAACGATCCAAATCCAACATCTCCTGTAGCTTGGAAGGGTAATGAAGAAACAGGCGAATATGAATATGGTGACGGTATGCCAAACACCATATTCTCTGTTTATCTTCCTGTTCCGTCTGAAGCTATTAATGAAGATGGTTCTATAAATTGGGATATGGCAGATGGTATAGTCGGTGGGTATAAGATTTGTGTTAAGCCTGTTTATGCAGCTGGCACTAATTTTGAAACTCGAACTGAAAACTGCACCGAAACCGGTCTTCCTGGCACTACGGCTGTTGACGAAATCTCAGCTGGTGCTGTAACAGTTTATCCTATCCCTGCAGAAAGCGAAGTCTCTATCGCTGCTCCTTTCGCTATCGAAGAAGTGAAATTCTTCTCAGTATCCGGTGCACTCGTTAAGACTGTTAAATTCGCAGGCAGTGAAAATGAAGTTTCTGTCGATGTTCAGAACCTCGCTCAAGGTTTCTATTACATCAACATTAACGGTAAGGTTTCACAGAAATTCATCAAACGCTAATTCTGATTAATTAGTTTCATATTTCATAGAATCGGGGGCGGGCTCTTTGGAGTTCGCCCCCTTTTCGCTTTTTTTGACACAAATTTTTGCTGCACTTTAAAAAATTATCACTATCTTCGCCAAATAATTGAAATTTAAAATGAAAATAGGTAATATAGACTTTGGCAATCGCCCCGTGTTTTTGGCTCCAATGGAAGATGTGACAGACCACTCCTTCAGGCTTATTTGTCGTGAACAGGGGGCGGATATGGTCTATACTGAATTTGTGTCGGCTGACGCTCTTATCAGAAATATTGCTTCCACCACACGAAAGCTTCACATCGACGACCGTGAGAGACCTGCTGCTATACAGATTTATGGTCGTGACGTTGATTCCATGGTTCAGGCAGCTAAAATTGTAGAGCAAGCACAGCCTGACATTATTGATATAAATTTCGGATGCCCTGTAAAAAAAGTTGCAGGCAAAGGAGCTGGCGCTGGTATGCTTAGGGATATTCCCAAAATGCTCGAAATCACACGCGCGGTGGTAGATGCAGTAAAACTGCCCGTCACAGTGAAAACACGCCTCGGCTGGGACCATAACAGCAAGATTATCGTTGACCTTGCAGAGCAGCTGCAGGACTGTGGCATCAAGGCATTGACTGTACATGGACGGACGCGCTCGCAAATGTACACCGGTGAGGCTGATTGGGACATGATTGCACAGGTTAAGGCAAACCCTCGCATTCACATACCCATTATCGGCAACGGTGACATCACTTCCGGAGAAAAACTCCGTGACGCTTTTGAACGTTCAGGCGTAGATGCAGTGATGGTGGGGCGTGCATCAATCGGCGCACCATGGATTTTCCGTGACATGAAATACTATATGGCTACAGGAGACCCTATTAGCCCGGTTTCTACGGCGGAGAAATTCGCAATTATCCGTAGGCAGATTCGAGAGAGCATCGACCGCATAGACGAATATCGTGGCATTCTTCATATCCGCAGGCATCTTGCCGCTTCGCCACTATTTAAGTGCATTCCACACTTCCGAGAGACTCGCATAGCAATGCTCAGGGCATCAACAAACGACGAACTCGACAAAATCCTTCAATACATTGAAAATGAGATAATTCCAAACATAAATAACACTGAAAACCAATAATACCTATGAAATTAAGACATATTTTTACAGCCATTCTTGCATTTTTTGCAGCTTTTGCCATCAGTGCACAGAAAATTGGACATTACGTCGTAAAACTCGAAGATTTCTCACAGCTTAAAGTAATCGACGGAATAAACATAAACTACGTTAGCAGTGTAGATTCCGCCGGCATGGCTGTCTTTGATGCACCGGACAATATTGCCCCACTCATCATGTTTACACCGGGAAAAGATAAGCTCACCATTCAATATGATGTCCGCAATCAGAAATACAAGGATATGCCCACTGTCACAGTATATTCAAAATTTCTCACATCCGTAGAAAATCACACCGATTCTACCATCAGAATCCTGAAATTAAACTCTGGTCCGGAATTTAAGGCAAAGGTCATGGGTAATGGCAAGATTATTGCCAAAGACTTGATTCTCAACAAGCTGTCTGCAAACATTACTACCGGGCGTGGAATGATTATCGTCTCCGGACAATGTGAAACGGCAAACTATACAAACCTTGGAACAGGGCAAATTCAGGCAGACAGCATGAAAGCCAATGACGTAAAATGCAAAATCGGCGGTACTGGTGCCATTGGGTGCCATGCACTAAATAATCTTGACGTTGTAGGCGTTGGTACAGGTAAAATTTACTACCGTGGAACACCAAAGACTATAAATAAAAACACCATCAAAATTGAGATTATCCCACTTGACGAATAAATATCGTATTTATGTCAATGGCATAATACCTGAGACGTGACGCATCACGTCCGCCACACTGAAAAATTAAAAATAATGAATGAACAAGAACTTAAATCCCTGACAGCCAAGTCTATAAAATGGAACCTTGTGGACAAACTCGCCACGCAGGTGCTTTATGCCGTGACAGGGATAGTTCTTGCTTGCATTTTGCCCCACGAAGACTTCGGACTCGTAGGCGCAATCCTCATTTTCCAGGCATTTGCGCAAATGTTTATCGATAGCGGCTTCTCATCCGCCCTTATTCAGCGCAAAGAACCCACACAGACCGACTATTCCACCGTCCTTTGGTTCAACCTCGGCATAGCCACACTCTTTTACATCATCCTCTGGCTTGCCGCACCTGCCATCGCCCACCTTTTCCAAGACGAAATGCGCCTCATTCCGCTGTCCCGCGTCATGTTCCTCTCCTTCATTCTATACGCATCATCTATAGTCCAGGCAAACCGCCTGATGAAACAGATGAACGTCCGTCCAATCGCTATCACAAACGCACTTGGACTCATCACAGGCGGTATTGTCGGCATTTGGCTCGCACTTAAAGGCTACGGCGCTTGGGCTATCGTTTGGCAGACAATAGCCACAGCAGGAACAAAATCACTATTGCTCTGGATTTCAACACGTTGGCTCCCGGATATCGCTTTTTCATTTGACGCTCTAAAGTCATTTTTTAAAGTAGGTTCCGGAGTGATGGTCACATCATTTTTCAACACCGTATTCCAAAACATTTACTCCTTTTTCGTAGGTAATCGCCTTGGAATGATACAGTTAGGCTATTACACACAGGCAGACAAATGGAGCAAGATGGGAATAATGTCAGTATCACAGACCCTCACTTCCGCATTTCTCCCCACATTATCCTCCGTCCAAGACGACCCCGAGAGATTTACTCGGGCAGTGACCAAAATGAACCGCTTTACAGCATACATCCTGTTCCCGGCAATGCTATTTCTCTCCCTCCTCGCACAACCCATTTTCCACGCACTCTTTGGCACAAAATGGGACATGAGCATCATACTCTTCCAGCTGCTCCTCATCCGCGGAATATTCACAGTCCTCTCCGGGCTTTACAGCAACTATCTCCTCTCGCTCGCTCGCGCAAAGATGATAGTGGCAATGGAAATAGTAAGAGACGTCACTTCACTCGCCGCACTTTTCATCACACTCCCTATGATGTCGCTCACCACCCCCGGCGACATCGTTTACGGAATCAAAATGATGATAATCGGTCAGATTATAGCTTCAATTATCACATGGCTCATCACGCTCATCGTCGCTGCCAAAGCATCACGACACCACCCATGTCAATACATTTTGCACCTCCTCCCATACCTCATAATATCTCTGACATGCACTGCTGCGGCATACCCAATCACCCAAATTATTACCAACCCCTGGCAACAGACAGCACTCATTGCCATCTCCACGATAGCACTATATCTAATTATAAATCACATATTTAAGTCACAACTTCAAAAAGAAATACTGCAATATATTTTTCATCTGAAAAAAAATTCGTAACTTTGCACCTGCTTACAGCATTTAGTTACAATCCCTGCACAGCAGCTTCGTTCCCGGATGGGAAAAGCAGCATAATTAAATGAAAATCAAATATTTACATATATGCAGGCAACACCAATATTCCTATACTATCGAATAGCATGGGCATAAAGATTGTATCAAAAAAATCCCAATATTAACTCCTGAAACCCAGTGGCAACCCTAATTTCTGAAATTTCACGCCGAATAGACGATATTACAGACCAGGGACGTGCAGCCACAGCCGCAAGCTACCGAACTTGCCTAATCTCCCTCCGCCGTTTCCTCGCCGACAAGCCGGACCCCGAAATCACTGCAATAGACAACAAATTCGCAGAAAATTATGCACTCTGGCTAAAAAACTCAGGATATAAAGGCACCACAATAAGATATTATCACAAAATTTTCCGCGCACTCGTCTCCACAGTCGCAGACGTCCACCTCTCTCCAATAAACATAGGACGCACACCCCAGCCACTTGAGCTCACCCAAATAAAAACCATCGCACAAGCGACAATAGACGACAATCTGCTCGCAAAAGTCCGTGACAAGGCAATCAGCATCATCCTCGACGAAACAGAAGATGACAGTGAAAACTTCAATAACCTCCTTCGCGCACTGTCTTACTCCCTTAGACTTCAGCAGATTATCACCACAGAAGTCCTCACAGACACAGCCGACAAAATAGCAGACGATTTTCCCGACAAATCCCCCGACGAACTAAGGGCAATATTCCTCGACAAAGTTCCCGCATGGTATGCCGTAAAAATCTTCTCACGAGCCGGAGCAGACACAATACAAGAAATCATAAACCAATACGACCCCGCGATTGAGATATTCATCCCTGAAATCAAAATCGCCAGGCGAACAGAAAAAGGAGTCAAAGAAAAGACCGACACCGCTCTGCGACAATTCCTCTTCTTCCGCTCCACCTCTCGTCAATCCATAGAAATAAAAACAAACATTGGCAATCGCGCAATGGTATATTGCAATCCAGGCGACCTCTCCCGTCGCCCCACACCTATACCGGACCGACAGATAGCAATGTTCCGCCTTATCCTCTCCTCAGGCGAAGACCGCATAGACATTTACACACAAGACATCGAGACACTCACGCAGGGCGACACCGTCCGCATCCTTTACGGACCATTTGCCGGGCTTGAAGGCACAATCCGACGCATCCGCAAAGACCGGCGCGTCATCATCGCCATCACAGGGCTCTGTGCCATCGCCCTCCCGCACATCCCCCTCGAGTTTCTCGCCAGACTCAAATAATCCACACATATTTCACACTTTTTTCGCCAGGACGTGACCTCTCGCGTCCACAATAACTGCATATAATCAGGATGTGATTTCTCACGTCCACAAGTAGCGCACAAATAATCCATGTCCGATACAATTCAAAACACTACCGATAACAAAAGAATAGCGAAAAACACGTTATTCCTTTATTTCAGGATGCTTGTAATTACAATCGTGACACTCTATACGTCGAGGATTGTGTTGCAAGAATTAGGCATAGAGAATTTCGGTATCTATAGCGTTATTGGTGGATTTGTTGTAATGTTTTCTGTAATCAAATCCTCAATGGTGCTCTCCACACAGAGATTTCTTAATTACGAATTAGGGCGGAAAGACTTTGAGAAAGCGAGGACATATTTCTCGACGAGCATAAACATTCATGCCCTTCTGTCACTTGCTTTCATTGTACTTGCAGAGACTGTCGGGCTGTGGTTTGTAAATAACTACATCAATATACCTGAAGGCAAGATGGCAGCAGCGAACTGGGTCTATCAGTTTTCAATAATAGCCACTGCAATAAACATCATGAGCGCACCCTACAATGCCGCCATTATAGCGTATGAGAAGATGTCTGTCTATGCATATATCAGCATCTTGGAGGTTGTGCTTAAGCTTGCCATTGTATATCTGCTCGTGCTGTCAGCCGACAAGCTTGTAACATATTCATTCCTTGTTATGGTAGTAGGCATAATAGTGATGGCTTGTTATGTGATATACTGCCTCAGGAACTTTTATGTGTGTAAATACCTGCGCAGCAAGGACAAGGCGGACTACGGGGCTCTGCTTGGATTCTCATGGTGGAGCTTTTTCGGCTCAGTGGCTAACATGGGCAACAACCAGGGTCTCGCCGTGATACTCAACATGTATTTCGGGGTGGTGGTAAACGCGGCGATGGGAATAGCGAACCAGATAAATGCCGCGATATATCACTTCGTGTCAAACTTCCAGACCGCATTCAACCCCCAAATCATCAAGTCGTATGCGGCCGGGGATATGGAGTATTTCAAAAACCTTATTTTGAATACGTCCAAATACTCATATTACCTGCTGTTTTTCATAGCACTGCCTGTGGTGATTTGTGCTCCGGAGGTAATAAGCCTTTGGCTTGGTCAGATACCGGAATATTCAGTAAATTTCTTCCGGCTGATGATGGCGTTCCTGCTGATAGACGCCATACAGGGACCTCTGTGGGTATCAGCGCAGGCAACAGGGAAGATACGTAATTACCAACTGCTGATGAGTGCGCTCATAATCAGCAATGTTCCGTTGTCCATAGTGACACTCTATTTCGTCAGGATTCCGGAAATTGCACTTGTGATAAAAGTGATAGTAAACGGCATCACGGCAACAGCACGCGTGTGGTATCTTCACAGGCTTTATTCGTTCCCTGTCATGAGGTATGTTAAGGAAGTGGTGGCGTTGTGCTTGATAATCAGCGTAATATCAGCCATTCCGCCTCTTGCTGTCTCAAGGATTTTTGATAACTGCATATTGAAAATCGCAGTTACTTTGGCAGTATCAGTCTTAACCACGGGAACTGCGGTCTATTTCCTTGGACTGAAACAGCAGGAAAAACGATATGTGAAATTGGCATTGAGTAAATTTAAGAACAAGATAAAACGATGAGGACTGCGACAATTACATTCCACGCGTCACACAACTATGGCTCTATGCTCCAGGCGTACGCACTGCAGCACATGGTGAAATCACTCGGGCATGACAATGAGATTATAAACCTCAGGACAGACAGGCAAAAGCATCTTTACAGGAGCTATGCAACATTGCCGTTACTTAAAAGATTGGTTTTTCAAGTATTTTTCCATTCAAAATATGCAGGTGCCCTGAAGAAGTACCAGCTATACGAGGATTTCCTGAAAAACGACTTGTGTCTCACAACTGAGTTTAAGGACATGGAGGCGATATCCCAAGCCGGACTGGACTATGACTGCTACATAAGCGGAGGAGACCAGATTTGGAACACCAGTCCAAGAGATTTTGATTGGAGTTTTTACCTGC
Source organism: Muribaculaceae bacterium (assembly GCA_051871335.1). Classification (GTDB taxonomy): domain Bacteria; phylum Bacteroidota; class Bacteroidia; order Bacteroidales; family Muribaculaceae; genus CAJUPY01. Next base: position 23,167 of record JBJECS010000002.1, read on the forward strand.
CATTTACAGATGGCAAAAAAGTCTCATATGGGGTAAGTATGGGGCCGCGCGGTGAGGAGCAAGTAACACAAAGAGATAAGGTAAAGCAATACCTTGACGAGTACAATCATATCGGAGTGCGTGAAAACGGCACAAAAGCGATAGTTGAATCACTGACGGGTAAAGCCGCGACCATCACACTCGACCCGGTGCTGCTGCTTCCGAGAGAGCACTGGCAGGCAAAATACCCTCAGCAGCCCATAATCCGGGAAGATTATATATTTGTCTATTCGCCAAGGTACAAAAAGAACGTTTACGACATGGCTGTGCGTCTCGGCAGGAAATATGGCTATAAGGTAATAAGCTCAATAAACATCCATCCCAAAATAAGCCTGAAAGGAGACATGTGTGGAGTTACTGAACACCTCGCCACAGGACCGTTGGAGTTCTTGAATCTGCTGCAGCACGCGAAATTTATCGTCAGCGGGTCGTTCCATGCCGTTGTCTTCTCGATACTGTTTAACAGACCATTCTTCGCCGTAAATGGAGACAATGACAACAGAATGAGGACAACACTCGAGAACTGCGGACTCATGCAGAGGACAATAAGCGAAAAAGACTTTGACGAAAAAGCGAAAAATGCGGAGCAATGCGATTTTACTACAGCGAACACTTATCTTGAGGCTGAACGGGCAAGAAGCATTGAATTTCTTAAAAATTCTATAGAAAACTGATGATAACACTCTGTAAATATGAAGACTGCACAGGATGCGGAGCCTGCTACAATGCCTGTCACAAAGAAGCAATAGGCATGCGTGAAGTGGATAATGGATTTATCCACCCTGTGATAGACCACGACAAGTGCATAGAATGCAAGCTATGCATAAAATCATGCCCGGTGCTAACTCCAGTAGAGAAATATCCGGCGGTGAAAGCCCCGATAGCCGGAATAAACCGCAACGTGGCGGAACTGACAAAAAGCTCCTCCGGCGGAATGTTCTCCGTGCTCGCTGATTACGTGCTAGACAAGGGTGGAGTGGTTTTCGGTGCCGTTATGGGCGACAACGGCTATGTCTTTCACACTAAGGCAGAAACCGCAGAAGCCATAGCCACGATGCGAGGCAGTAAATACGTGCAATGTGACACGAAAAAGACATTCGCCGAGGTAAAACAGTGCCTCAAGGAAGGAAAGACAGTGCTTTACACAGGCACACCATGCCAGATTGCCGGACTTAGGGCATACCTTTGCAAGACAGACACAGCAAACCTCCTTTGCGTGGATATAGTGTGCCATGGAGTTCCGGCAAACAAGATGTTCCGTACATATCTTGAGAAACTGTCGCAGAAAAAAGGCTTCAGCCTGAATGACATAAAAGAAATCCGCTTCCGCAATTATGAAAAGTGGGGAGGCTTTTACTTATTATTATTTGACGGCACTACGATACTGTGCGAGAAAGAGGACAACGTATATCTCTCGCTCTTTCTACATTCATACATCTACCGCGAAAACTGCTATCACTGCCAATACGCCACGCACGAGCGTGTCAGCGACATCACGATAGCAGACTTCTGGAGCATCGGCAAAAAGTCGGAGTTTAAGTACGATACCTCGCGTGGCTGTTCCCTTATCCTGCCTAATAGCGAAAAAGGAAAACAGGTCTTTGAAGAGGTAAAAGACAGAATAGACTGCGAGCAGCGCACATGGGAAGAAGCGGACCTTACAAATCACCAGCTGTATCGCCCGGCATTCCAGCCAAAACAGCGACTCAAGGCAATACGAGCCATATATAATAACTCCCTGACAGAGACATATAATTGCATCTATAACACCCCATACATCCGACTCCGCAGGCTCGCAGGCAGAATCCTCCGCAAAGTCAGACTAAAAAAATAGAAGCAATGCCAAAAATAAGTGTAATAGTGCCGGTATACGGCGTTGAGAAATATATAGAGCGCTGTGCAAGAAGCCTGTTTGAGCAGACGCTTGACGATATTGAATATATATTCGTCGACGACTGCACACCTGATAAAAGCATAGAAATCCTCAAAAAAGTATTGGAAGACTATCCAGGTAGAAAACCACAGGTGAAAATCGTAAGATTAGATAAAAACGGGGGACTTCCACAGGCAAGAAAAGCTGGTATACAGCAAGCCACAGGCGATTACCTAATCCATTGCGACAGCGACGACTGGGTTGATGTCACAATGTATGAAAAACTGTATGAAAAAGCTGTTGAAACTGGTGCTGACATGGTTTGGTGTGATTTCTATATTTCCGATGGTTGCAATAATGTCTGTTCAACACAGAATAAATTCTCTGATGATAAGGAATTGTTAATGAAATACCTAATTTCAGGAGAATCTCACAGTTCTTTAGTTATTAAATTGGTTAAAAGTACAATATATGCTAATGAAATATGTTATCCTCAAAAAAACATGCGTGAGGATTTGACTTTAATGGTTCAGTTGTTGTATTTTGCAAAGAAAATTGAGAAAATAGAAGAGCCACTGTATTACTACTATTCAAATCAATCATCGATGTCAAAAGATATTGATTATGATAGCGTAGTAAAAAGGTATAGCGATTCAATTGAAAACTTCAATATCATAAATGACTTTTTGGCTAGTCACGGTGTTTCTGATATTTACTATAAAGAACTTTTAATTCTCAAATTCAGAATAAAAGAAAACCTCGCTATAATAACCAATAGTGATGAAGGTGAGAAATTATGGAAAGAGTCTTTCCCCGAAATTCGTATAATTGACGTGATTACAATGAATGTTAATTATATCGTTAAAATAAAGTATTTTATTACAGAACTGGGAATATATCCATACATAAAAAGAATGATGAAATAATGACTAATTATTTTTTCAAATATGAGTTAAATCCATATTATACAATCCTATGTTTTATTTTCTGGGTAGTACTTTTAATAGCATACCGAAAATCATACTTTTTATATACTAAACGACACACTAACTGGATTGTATTTGGAACTTTTGTGACAATATTCTGCGTATTTGCTCTTGGCGAGTGGGATACGTATTATTATCACGGATTATATGATAAAATGGTTTTTCTTGATAGAAAATACCATGTGGAAGACTTCTATTTTTGGCTAATACGTACAATCCCTTTTAGTTACTATTTATGGCGCTTGGCGGTGTGGGGTAGTGCCGTGGTGCTTATGGCGTGGACATTTAAACTTAATAAGTTGAATAACGAATGTGTTGCGTTCTTGTTTGTGCTAATATTGCTACAACAATTCAGTTTTACCAGGGCGAGTCTTGGAGTAGCAATGCTTTTGTTTGCAGTGTCGTTATTCCTTAATGCAAAAACCGAAAGCATGTATTATTATGTTTTTGCCATTGCAGGTTGCATTGCTTCTTATTTTCTGCATAAGAGTATGCCTCTTTTCCTCCTTATGTCAATATTGGCTTTATGTCCAATAAACAAGACAACTTTTTGGGCATTGGTTATTGCATTCCCGATTTTGAGGATGGTGATTATCCCATTTGTTATGGACTTCATTGCTTCCGGCTACCTTAGTGAAAAAACTACAGAATTTGCTGAATCCTATCTTGATAGAGAAAAAATAGTCTTGAACTTTAAGGGCTTGATTCAGTCAGTTATTAAGTATGCCCCTTTATACATCACATTCTTTATCTTGATTAAAGAATATATCTTCAAAAAAATATTTTTGCCACCTAATATTAGGCTGTTTTTTCACCTGGCGTTCATCCTATTTTACATTTCGTCATTGTTCTTAGGACAAGAAACCTCAAATTTCGTAACTTCACGAACTGAGCATGTCATGTTCTTTCCACTAACAATCGTCATGGCATACTATATGACAACTACTTATAAACGAACTCGCTCTCTCAAGTTCGCTCTTTTCATGTTTGCATTGTCTACAGCTTACTACTATGCTTACAACATATGGAAACATATATAAGTATTAGTAAAAAATTTGAGAAGTGTTAGTAAATTATTAATCAATAATTAATAAATTACTAACACTATTGCGTAATATATTTTTTCTCTTTATATTTGCAAGAAATTTTTATAGATATGGAAGATATAATTTAGAGAGTTTTTAAACAAGTTTCAAATATTTGGAAAATGTGTACGAGATTTTTATAGAAAAATGCTATAAAGATTATGACATTCGTAATCTTTGTGCTTGATTTATACAGCATAAATTCAGATATGCTGTTAAAGATGCCATAGGGGTAGATAACGTGGCATGAGTAGTCCGTGGGGCTGATGTCTGCATATCAGGATGTGTTGGAGTTTAATGAATGTAGAGCTTTGACTTTAGATTTAAAGATAAATAGGAGAAAGTCAAAGAAAAACTAAGTTAAAATAAAGAAAAACCGGGGATATTCCAGGGAACCTTAATTATTTTTAATTATGTTATTATATAATTTAAAAAAGAATTAGGTTCACAATGAGCCTGATTCTATCGGTTTAGCACTGAACGTTGCATGTAATGTGCTGTTCGTGCTTTAGTTTATTAATCCAAATCTAATAGTGTTATACCAATTGGTAAGTGCTATTAGACTTGTTTACAATTTATACAGAAATCCTCTTGTAAACGAGCTTTTGTACAAATTGTGGAGGTGGATTAATAAAGAGCCAAGATGAAAGGCTAAACTTAGCATTATTTTTCAATGTTAAAAAAAACGGTGCACTTCGGTGCACCAATTTGATTATTCATATCCCAATATATACATTATGAAAATAGTAGAAGTAATTCCCCAGCTGTGCAGTGGTGGTGGGGAACGGTTTACTGTGGATTTGTGCACCGAGCTAGCTAAGCAGCACGAGGTGATGCTGCTGGTGCTTTTCCCACTTGACGGCTATGGCTTTTATGCCGGAGAGATTTCAGATAGAGTAAAGGTCGTGTCTATGAATAAGCGGCTTGGAGCAGACTTTGGGTTGCCATGGCGTGTATATAAAACCATACGAGACTTCACCCCGGATATCGTACAGACCCATTTGCGAGCAATCACTTATACAGTCCTTGCTGCCATGCTTTTGCGCAAAGTGAAGTTTTTCCATACGGTTCATAGCGATGCAGAAAAAGAGGCTTCCGGAAGAATCTCACGGATGGTTCGGCGGTGCATGTTTAAGTCCGGGCGTTTTGTCCCTGTCACCATCTCCGATGAATCACACCGGAGTTTTGTGGATTTTTATGGCATGGATGCACCGATGATTTTCAATGGCAGGAACATACCTGATAATTACAGGGCCACTGAAATAGTCAAAGCAGAAATTGACGGTTATCGCTACAAAAATGGAGGCAGAATACTTATAAACCTTGCAAGGCACAGTGAGGTAAAGCGTCAGCCGTTGATAGCGCAAGTATGCCGACGACTTGAGGACGAAGGCTACAAGTTTACGATGCTTATGGTTGGCAAGCAATATCATGAAGAGTTTACAGAACAGATTCTGGCGGCAGGGTGCAGCAGGATAGTGATGCTTGGAGAACGCAAAAATCCGCTTGACTACCTTGCGGAGTCAGATGCATATTGCCTGATGTCATCATACGAGGGTATGCCCATTTCGCTGATAGAGGCGTTAGGCGTGGGGACTGTCCCGGTGTGCACGCCTGTAGGAGGCATTGTAGATGTGGTAGAAGACGGCATAAACGGCCATCTTGCCAAAGACATCACAGAGAATGCCTGCTATTTGGCACTTAAGCGCTTCCTTGATATGGATGATGCCGCAT
>JBJECS010000003.1:0-5603 GCA_051871335.1 Muribaculaceae bacterium
GTCAAGTGTAGATTGTCGAGTGACACAGCTGCATATTTCTACGTCAGGCAGATGGTTTTCAGGATATTTGTAGCCTTTTCTCCCTTTGCGTGAAAGTTCAAATATGAGGCGACTGTAAAATTCTCGATTCATAATTTTCAAAAACTTAAAGGGTTAAACTACAGTGATTTAATAACATCTACCAGCTTATCCATCTGTGCCACTGTCTGCATTTCTGTCACAGCAATCAGCAACTGATGCTCTGATATGGCAACTCCCGCGAGAATACCGTGGCGAAGAGCCTCGTCAATGATTTTCTGTGCCGGAACGGTGGTGGTAAGCGTAAATTCGTTTAGATATATGGCTTCAGGAAATGTGAGTGTCGCTTTTCCTGTTTCTACTATCTTGTCGGCGAGATAGTGCGCGCCATTTATTCCCTGGCGGTTAATTTCCCGAAGTCCGGCAACTCCATTGAGGGCTGTATATATAGTGACATATAGCGACATTAGCCCCTGATTTGAGCAAATATTGCTTGTCGCCTTTTCGCGGCGTATATGCTGCTCACGAGCCTGAAGAGTGAGAACAAAAACACGTCGCCCGTCAGCGTCTTTTGTTGCGCCCACGATGCGTCCGGGTATTTTCCTCATCAGAGGCTTCTTGACTGCCATAAAGCCAAGATATGGACCACCATAGCCAAGTGGAATACCCAGCGACTGCGCGTCGCCTACAGCCACGTCTGCGCCCCATTCGCCCGGTGTCTTGATGACAGCGAGGTCTGAAGCTATGCAGTTCATTATCAAGAGTGATTTATGCGCATGGCATGCGTCTGCCCAGACTTCATAGCTTTCAATGATGCCATACTTGTTACGGAGAGGGACGATAACACCTGCAACGTCGTCAGCTGCCACAAGTGACTCAAAATCAGCTTTATCCGTAACTCCATTATTTTCCGGTATCGTAACAATTTCTACGCCGTGATAAAGGGCATAAGTATCTATAATCTCGCGTGTTGCAGCATGAATTGTAGCGGAGACAAGCACCTTATTGCGCTTGCGTGCATGAGCCACAGCCATCATCATAGCCTCAGCGGTTGCAGTTCCGCCGTCATACATTGATGCATTAGAGACATCCATATCTGTAAGCCGGCAGATAATAGACTGATATTCAAAAATATACTGTAGTGTACCCTGTGATATTTCCGGCTGGTATGGTGTATATGCAGTAAGGTATTCAGAGCGGGCTATGAGCGATTTTACTGCTGCCGGAGCGTCGTGGTCGTAAAAGCCGTTACCGGCAAAGCACACGAGGTCGCTGTTTTTTCTGCCGAGTGCGTCAAAAAAGTCACGCACCTCCTTTTCGCTCATTTCTGAGGGAAGCTCATAGTCACGACGAAATCTGAGCTGCTCCGGAACGTCGCTGTATAGGTCTTCAAGACTTTTCAGCCCGCAGCAGTCAAGCATCGCCGTGATGTCCTCCGGTGTATGAGGAAGATATCTGTGCGACATGGTAAGTAGATGGTATTTAGTATATTAATGTTCTTTTTCGCAAAGTTCTGCGTACGCTGCTTCGTCCATCAAGTTTTCGAGTTCTGATGGGTCAGAAAGCTCAACCTTGATAATCCAGTTAGCCATAGCGTCTTCGTTTACAAGGCGTGGGTTGTCCTCAAGTGCTTCGTTGCGCTCTACTACTGTACCGCTGACAGGTGCAATAAGGTCGCTCGCTGCCTTTACGCTCTCGATAGCACCAAATTCCTCTCCCGCTGCAATTTCATCGTCAACTTCCGGCATATCAACGTATACCACGTTTCCCAGCGCACGCTGCGCATAGTCTGAAATACCGATGAAACCTGTGTTGCCTTCTACTCTAACGTATTCGTGAGTTTCTGAATAATAAATAGCCATATTCTAATTATTTTTTTTGATTATTTTTTATAACTTTTCTTATAGAATTTCTTTTTCACTACCACTGCCGGGAACACTTTCTTGCGGATGCGTATTTTAAGTGGTGTTTCCAGCGCAGCATATTTTGCGTCTATTAGCGCCATTGCGATGCTTTTGTCAACAGATATTGCGTGATAACCTGTTGTAACAGCGCCGATTACCTCGTCAGCATCGTTGAGTACATCATAGCCGTGGCGAGGGATTGCGCGGTCTTGCATTTCAAGTCCCACCAGCTTTTTCGTTACACCTTCAGCCTTTTGTTTCTCAAGTGCTTCCTTGCCGATAAATTCAGGCTTGTCGAGCTTTACGAAGATGCCGAGTCCGGCTTCTATTGGCGTTATTTCGTCGGTCAGCTCATCGCCATAAAGCGGCAATCCCACCTCAAAGCGCAATGTATCACGACAACCGAGTCCGCAAGGTTCTACCCTGCCTGAAGCAATGAGTTTGTCCCATATTTCGCGAGTCGTTTCGTGGTCGGCGTAAATTTCAAATCCGTCTTCGCCTGTATAACCTGTACGGCTGATGATGATGTCCTTGCCTTCATATTTTGTCTCCTTAAAAGTATAGAAAGCGAGGTCGGCACACTCTATGCTGAGGAGTTCTGTAATAATCGCCTCCGCCTCAGGTCCTTGAATAGCAAGCTCGCCATAATGCTCGCTGAGATGATTAATTTCAACGTCAAATCCGTCACGGTGGGCAAGAATCCACGCTACGTCCTTGTCGATATTTGCAGCATTGATTACGAGGAAAAAATCGTTCTCTCCGCGCTTATACACGAGCAGGTCATCTACCACTCCACCTGATGGATGGCACATCATTCCATAAAGACATTTGCCTGCTTCTGCACCGCGAACATCGTTAGTGAAAATATGATTTACAAATTTTTCTGCGTCTTGTCCTTTGATTTCTACCTCTCCCATGTGAGACACGTCAAAAACGCCGCAGTGGTTTCGCACCGCATTGTGTTCCTCCACAATTCCGCGATACTGTATTGGCATATCAAAACCTCCAAAAGGGCTCATTAGCGCACCCAACGCCACATGGCGGTCGTGGAGGCATGTCAATTTTTGTGATTCCATGATATTAATGTTTTGAATTTGGTATTAATTTACCTACAAAAATAGACATTATCCACAAAACCACCAAATTTATTTCAAAAAAACTTGTATAGCACATCTGCAATTTTGTAAAAGTGTGAAATTTGCTAAAAAATTTGGTTGATTCAAAAGTATTGGCTAACTTTGCAGTGAAAATAAGAACGGAAGTTCTGATGAAGGGGTCTCAACAATAATGGCTGAGATTCTTTATTTTTTTAGTATTTCAGAAAATTTGTAAAATCTTATAAATAAAAAAGTTATTACCATGGCTATTACATTTATGACCAAGGAAGGCTATAAGAAGAAAATGGAAGAAATCGCCTACCTGGAAAACGTTAAACGCCCTGAAATATCACGAGCTATTGCTGAAGCGCGCGATAAGGGTGACTTGTCTGAAAACGCTGAATATGACGCTGCCAAAGAGGCTCAGGGAATGCTGGAAATGAAGATTTCACAGCTCAAAGACCTCGTTGCTAACGCGAGAATTATAGATGAAAGTAAGCTCAACACCGAGGAGGTGCAAATCATGAACCGCGTGAAGCTGAAAAACTGCGCTAACGGCATGGTTGTTGAATACACTATCGTGGCTGACAGCGAAGCTAACCTTAAAGAGAAGAAAATTGCATCTTCTACTCCTATCGCTCAAGGACTTATCGGACATAAGCTCGGTGAACAAGTGGAAATTCGCGTGCCAAGCGGACTGATGAAGTTTGAAATTCTCGAAATTGGTTTTTAATGACTATACAATATCCTCCACAGCTTCGTTTGTGGAGGATATTTTGAAATTATATACTTTAATCGCAAAATATTATCACTATGGCTTCTATTTTTTCTCGAATCATTGCAGGTGAAATACCGTCTTACCGCGTTGCGGAAGATGAGAAAAACTATGCCTTTTTAGACATAAACCCTGTGGCTAAGGGTCACGTATTGGTTGTTCCTAAGGCGGAAGTTGATTACCTTTTTGACCTCAAGGAGGATGATTACATATCACTGCAACTTTTTGCCGCCCGCGTTGCAAAGGCTATAAAAAAGGCATTGCCTTGCGTAAAGGTCGGAGTGGCTGTGATGGGACTTGAGGTGCCTCATGCTCACATCCACTTGATGCCAATCACTCGCGAGTCTGATATGAATTTCTTTAAGGAGCATCTTTCTCTCCCCGCCGATGAAATGGCTGAGATTGCACAGAAAATTGCAAACGAATTTGAATAAAAATTGCACATGAAAGGTATTTTTTCAATAATAGCATCGGCAGCAATAGCAGTAGCCGTAACTTCTTGCAGCAGCAATGAATGGACCATAAAGGGCAGTATTGAAGGTGGCGAAGGACACCTACTCTCTCTTGAGGCTGCATCCGCATCAGGATGGTATTGCCTTGACACACTTACCCTTAAGTCTGATAATTTCGACTTCAGCCATCCCGCTCCGGCATATCCTGACATTTATCGCCTTACTATTGAAGGAAAGTCTGTATATTTCGCAGTGGATTCCATTGAGACTGTAAAGCTGACGTCAAGCCTTGACAAGTTTGGCAGCGAATATGCCATAGAGGGTAACGACGCCTCTGCACTCATAGCTGAAGTGGACAAGAAGGTGGCTGCAGTGGCTGTTGCGAAGGGCGAGCAGGCTGTGGCTACAGACGAGGCTCTTAAGCGTGAGCTTGCGCAGATGATAGTGGCAAATCCGTCAGGATTGGCTGCTTACTATATCATCAACAAGAAAGTTGGCGGTACTGCAATTTTCAGCCCATTAGTCAAGAGCGACCTGCGAGTAATTGGCGCAGTGGCAAATGCTTACAGCGAGAAGCGCCCTAACGACCCTCGCACTGACTATCTTAAGGCTTTATACCTGTCAAATCGCGCAGCACAAAGCAACATCGTCAATTCTGATACTCTGACGGTAGCTCAGACTCATATTTTTGAGATTTCACTGCCTGACGTAAACGGTAAAAACGTGAGCCTCGTGGAAACTGCTTCCAAGGGGAATGTGGTGTTATTAAACTTTACGGCAATGACTGCTGACGAATCTCCTGCATTTAACGTGGAGCTTAATAAGATTTACAGCGAATATCATAGCCGTGGCTTTGAGATTTATCAAGTTAGCGTTGACGACAACGAATATGCGTGGCGCAAGGCTGCGAAAAACCTTCCATGGGTATCTGTATATGCAGGTCTTAACAATTCTAAATGTCTTGTGGAGTATAATGTGAATGTAATCCCTGCTCTCTATGTAATAGACCGCAATGGAGAAATCGCCGAGCGCATCACAGACATCTCAAAGATTAAGGCTACTGTAGGAAAATATTTGTAATAGAATATGACAATAAATACAGCAAAGGCGGTGCCGAGGGGCATCGCCTTTGTTATTTGTGATTGTAATCAAATTATCTGATTGATATTTTCTTCACGGCTGTCTTTCCGGCAGTAGCGGCTTTTACGATATATATGCCGGAGGAGAGTGTGCCGGTGACAGGCTGTCCTAAGAGGTTGAATGCCTGGACTGTTACACCTTCTTCTGGGATGATTTCGCCGTCTGGCATGACGGTAACTAATTCATCATCAGACTCTCATGTTTCACCACCTGAAGG
>JBJECS010000004.1:0-5589 GCA_051871335.1 Muribaculaceae bacterium
TATCTCAATACCTTCTGGCACCATGATATCAAACTGGAAGCCCGGAGTCTCTATGCTGTTTTTCATGCAGATAGACATCGTAGCCTTGCCGTTTTCGTCAAAAGTGACATCTTTTCCGTAGATTACGTTTTCGTAGCCGGAGATGTCTGTTGCCATCGGTTTGATTGTCGGTTCATTCAAAACGGCTGCTGCAGTTGCTACATTACCACCTACAATCATGCTTACGATACCGGTAAGGTCACCGATATTTACCACACCGTCACCTGTCACATCTGCTGCTTTTTGTATAAACACTTCTTGTTCTACACCCATAATGTTGTTTACTACAGAAGTAACGTCGCCGATATTCACAGCACCGTCTCCATTGACATCACCCGGTGTGAAGCTAACCACTGTAAGGGTGCTTTTTACGTAGTCAACAGAATATGTTTTACTCTGAGCGTCAGAAAGAATGACATTTTTCATAATCAGTGGATATTCACCATCCTCAAGGTCTGCATCGATAGCGAGTGTAATTGTTAATACCTCTCCATCATTGCCTGTAAATGGATAGTTTCTCGTTGAAGCGGCAAGGATTCTTATTGCACCGTCTTTTTGCAATCCTGTCTCAAAAATGTTGGTGCGGCTTGCTGTTGTTCGTTCTGTGCTTAGGTCTATTAAATAATAGTCATCTTCATCTTTTGGAACTGAAGTGCCGCTTGGTGCGTAAAAGTCGCACTGGAAACCTACAGGAACTATAGTGTTGTTCATTTTTACTGACAATGTCACTGTGTTGCCTGCTGCTGCCTCTGCATTTTCTACAAAAATGATATTTTCATAGAGTGTTACGTCAGTGTCTTCCCCGGCTGTCACTTTCTTGCTTTCAAAGAGTGCTATGGCTGCATTTATTTCATTTGTGCAAGCTGTGATATCGTCTGCACTCATGGCGTCGTTTATCTTAGACTTGACACTTCTGATTGATGCCAAAAGTTCTGCACGAGCTCCGGCAGCATACTGACCGATGTTTTCACCTTCGGTGCTGTTATTGTAAAGAGTTTCTGCATTTGCAACAAGCGTATTAAGTGCTGCTATTGCTTCGTCTTGGTTTGCAACCACCTCTACTGCACACTGGGCAGATACGTTACTGCCGTCTGTTGCGGATGCTGTGATTACTGCATTGCCTATGGCTACTGCGGTGATTTTACCATCTGCATCTACTGTTGCTACCGCCTTGTTGCTTGATGTCCATGCCAGTTTCTTGTTTGTGGCACTCAATGGCAAAACTGATGCAGTAAGTTGCTTTTCGTGTCCTACTGAGAGTATCAGAGTTGAGCTGCTAAGTGTGATTTCTACCACCGGGTTTACATTCACTTCCCACAAGAGGCTTGGGTAAGTATTTTCCTCGTCTATACACCATGTTTTCTCCATATTCCAGCCAAAACCTGAATATGTATCAGCTTTCATTAGGTCTGCAGCTGCAGTTGCTACTCCTTCTATATTGTCATCGGTTTTCTTTTGTGCCACTCCGTTCAGTGAAACCTGCATCGTATTCAGTGCAAGGTTGCTGCCGAGTTCCGGCTCTGCACATCCATTTTTGAAACCACCAATTACGCGGCAGCCCCAAGATGACTGTGCTGTGAGTTCGAGGAGGTTGTTGGCTGCTACTGAATTTGTTACTGAGGCAGACGTGCCGTCAAGCTCGCCTACAAGTCCTGCACCATAATTTACGCCTTTTACGTTTCCTGTAGCTATACATTTGTCTATTGAGCTTTCGCTGTATGCTACAAGTCCTGCTGTGTAATAAGAGCCTTCAGTTGTAACCATGCTATAGCAGTCTGTGACTGTATTTGCTGAATAGCCGATTAATCCGCCTGTGTTGGCATTTTCGCCTGTTGATACCACATTTCCAAGTGAGAAGCACTGTGATACTGCTGCACTACTATATCCGGCAAATCCACCGGTATTGTTGTTTGCTCCAGGTGCTGTGATTTCTGCATTAGCGCGACTCTTGTCTATAGTGCCGGCAACTGCCTTTCCTACTACACCGCCTACGCTGTTTGTTGCACCTGTAGCAGAGATTTTCACATCGGCAAGAGCAGATGTCACTACTGTCTCGTTAGCTGCACCTACTACACCTCCCACAAACGCATTGTCGGCACTTGAATTTACATTACCGTCAAATGACACTGATGCGATTTCTGCATTGTCGGCAAAGCCGGTTACACCGCCGGTGTGGACAGTTCCTGTTACATCTCCTTTTACTGAACAGTTGATGATTTTGCCATTATAAATTCTTCCGATAAGTACACCTGTGTAGTCTGCACCTTTCACGCTTTTGCCGGCTGCTACTTCTACATTCAGGTTCTTTATATATCCGGCAGAATAGTTTGAGAACAACCCGTTATAGCTTTCATCAGTATTAATCCATAGACCTGTCACCTTGTGTCCGTCGCCATTTATGTAGGTGGCAACTGTGCTGTTACGTCCGATTGCTGGCCATCCCTTTGTTGGTGAATTTTCTTCAATCCAGGAAGTCAAGTCGATGTCGTTCATCAGTTTGAAGTAGCCTGAATTGCTTGCTCCCTGCAGGTCTGATGCGGTATATATTAGATAAGGGTCTGCTTCCGTTCCGCTACCCGGATATTTTACTGTTGTGGATGTCAGATAAGATGGCGCAAGGTTTTCTGCCTCGGCATAGAGCTGAACCTGTGCACCACTCTGCAATGCCTCGGTATTAAATGTCCATTGGTTACCGTCACATTCTGTTGATACTGCATCGCGGTCTTTGTAGAACAGATATACCGTACCGCCGTCCATACTGTTGCCGCTGATTGTTGTTTCCTGGCTTACGAGATTTGATGTAATGACAGGTGGTGCTGCCTGGAATTTCTTGTATGGATAGCACTCTGTCTCAAGAATGTTCCAGTTTTCATCAAAACTCCAACCCCATGATACATAATTTGCCTTTAGTCTCAGCATAGATGGACCTACGCTGGAGCCGTTCTGCAAATCGTCTATCACATCTTGGGCTACTCCGCATAGCATGACGCTGGTTCGTGTTAGTGCTCGGTTGCCTTCGCTTGAACCTACCGCTCCTACATCAACTCCATCACCGCACGCTCCATATATCCTGCCTACAGCCTCTGTTCCGCTAACTACGGAATTTATTGCAACATTGCTTTTTAGAACTAAATTTTTTAATTCTGAGACTGAGGCATTTTTTGCACAACCGATAATGCCACCCACGTTACTGCTTCCCATTACTGTGGAATATGAATAGCATTTTGTCAGCTCACCGGCAGTCTTATGTCCTACGAGACCTCCAACGTAATCAGCACCCTGTATATTACCACTGTAATAGCTATCCTCAATGTTAGTAGTATGCGAAGTCAATTTATCGACAGGATAATAATAATACCAAGAATCTGAACTAACTTTCACGCCGTCACGATATAGATATGTGTATCCGTAGGACTTTCCTCCTAATTTACCTGAAGAATCGCTTCCATCAGCCCTTACGAATGTATATGAATTGCCGGCTCCATCATTTCCAATTAGTCCGCCGCAATAAGAGTTCGCAGTTATATTTCCTATTGCACAACAATTTGAAATCAATGTGTTAATGCTTCGAGAATTACTGTCTAAAGTGCCATATGACGGACCCCATTTTACGATATCGGAGATACGTCCTGTGTATTGAGGTCTTGTTTGATTTTCCCCATTAGGAATACAGCCAATAATGCCACCAACATAGTCGTTACCACTAATATCGCCGTGATGGCTACAACTTTCCATTGATTTTATACAGCCACCAGCACTTTTAGCAACGATACCTCCTGTATAGTCACCCGAGTTTGTGATTTTGCCATCAGAATATACTTGATTGAATGTAACTGAAGAACCGGAAATGAGTTCACCTACAGCACCTCCTACATTCGCCGAACCGGTGACATTGCCTTTAGTATATATCTTATTGAATGTGACGGAACCGGATATTATTTCTCCGACAGAGCCACCAACATTAGACAGACCTTTGACATTGCCATGGAATGTGACATTGCTTATGTTTACTGTCCCTGATACTGCTCCGGCAGCGCCACCTGTTGAATTACCCCAGTTGATATTTCCTGTGCAATCAATGTTTGAGATGTTTGTGGCATTGCAATAGCCCACAATTCCACCGGTTTTTCCATAGCCATAAATGCCGAGGTAATCAGTAATAATGATTTTACAGCTACTGATAGTGCTATTCTCTGCATACCCTGCTAAGGCTCCTACATTGTAGTTCCCTTTTACTGTGCTGACTTCAAGAATCAAGTTAGAAATTGTTGCACCACTTAAGTATCCAAAAAATCCCGTATTGTTGTCACTACTACGACTGATGAAAATTCCGGACAGTTTGTGATTGTTGCCATCAAATATGCCTTTAAATGGCTGACTTTCTACGCCAACCGGGCTCCATCCCTGGCTGGGATTGTTTTCTGCAATCCAACTCGTCAAATCAAGGTCTTTCTGTAACTTGAAATAGACGTTACTTTGATTAAGGAAGTTTCCAAGCTGTGCCAACTGGTTCTCATTGTAAATGAGGTATGGGTCGTCGACCGTACCTGTACCAGAGCCTGAAAACTGGGCTAATGCCGTAATTGTATTCAGCATCGCCGCAATTAATAGATAGTACTTTTTCATTGTAACTAATTTATTTTGATTGTTGATTAAGTTTTTCAAGTGTAAAAGCATTTACTCCGGCAGACTTTTATATGAGCCGGTGAAATGCATAATGCCTTAAGGTAGAGCATTAAAGTCTGTAATCAAAAATTGCTGATGGTGAATTTTTCCACCTTTTGTGGCAAGTGTCAGTGAATATTTACCGATGTTCTTGCCCTGTTTGTTCTGACTGGCTATTTTTACGAAGTCCATTGAATTTATAAGCCAGGTAAGACTTTGTCCTGTCCCTGCAACATTCAGTAAATGAAATACAAACCAATAGTTCGGACGCGGGTTGTCGCAAGAAATTGCTGCGAATAGTCCACCTTTAGAGAGTGACTTGATTTGTAATTCCTGATATCCGTCTTCAGGATGTATTGGTGCTACAAGTATATCAACACCATGGTCATCAACAACAGGAAGATAAACTTCACGAGCTTCAGCGAGAAGCATTGAGGCAATTTTATACTCCACTGATTGCCCTAACAGCATGCTTACATTTGCCATACAACAAACTTTTTGTGCTTTTCAATCTCCTCACAAAGCAGGTTAACTTATGTGTATGAAAAAGGTGTGGAGATTGTATCTTCTATCTTATCCTAAATTCAGGTCTTGGCGGTACCTTTAGCGTGAATAAGACAACAGCCCCACACCGATATTGCAATCCAGCCTCGCGGCATGGGTCTTTGCAACCAGTGCAGGTGCTACTGTGCATTTTACTTCACGCTTATAAATCAAACCGCCAAGTTCGAATTTAGAAGATAAAATGTCAATAACACCTTTTTGGCAGAATTTCTGCCTATAATTGATACGGAGTGGCTGTCGCTACAGCTCGCTACTCAAGTCCGTTTCGCAAATTTACATAAAATCCGCGAGATTTTACACCGGCAAGATAAAAAAACAAGG
>JBJECS010000005.1:0-5572 GCA_051871335.1 Muribaculaceae bacterium
TGCCAGCCCTAATTTTTCATCTGCCTGCAAAAAAGTTTAGCGGACAGTAATAGTTTTATATAAAACGTAGACACTACGCCAAATGTTTGATACTAATTAAAATGTTGGCAATTATATGTATCAATTCTAAAATGATTTCTGTACATATTGACATAAAAAAAGCCCGTTGCCCAATATTAGGGCAGCAGACTAATCAATTAAAGGTTTTTAAGTTCGCTGACACTTGGGTTTATCGCTATAATCTTACCAGTTTTGCTGATAAGAAAGGAATAATACCCTGCCTTCAAGTCGTAAAATTTGTCAATCTGATTATAGTTACGATTTCCGGCGAAAATTTGCGAGTCATTGTTAAGATTATCCAGTTTAAGAACCTCACTGAAAAGAGTTTCGCTTTCATCAAGGTTGACAGACAGATAATTGATTGATTTTGAATTACTTTTCATAAAGGAGTCATACTCATTGCACATATATCGTGATGACGCATCGTATGAAGACCAAAATGTAAGCAACAGGTATTCTCCACGAAATCTTTCAATGTCTATCGTCTTACCATTGTCAAGGAGTGATATATTTGGCGCATACGCTCCAACCTTTGCACCCACTTCATCATTGGTAAAACCAAAGGAGAATATCAAAATCATTACAATGCCTGCAAGAAACAAAAATGATTTTTTCATTGTCTTCGATTAATGTTACTAATAAGGATATATCCAACATTCAATATGAATTGAAATCATCAATATCCACGCCGATTTTCGGCATAGTGTCACCTCTTATGACACTGAAAACCTTTGTTTTCGGGTGCAAAGTTACAAATTTATGACAAGAAATGCAAGTGTTTCGACTTGAAATAGATATCTAATATAAGTCAAAAGTCTGAGAAACCGCACTATTAGTGGATTTGTGGAATTGTTAAATTTATTTAATGGGGCGAGTATTTTGACTTCAAAAGACTGTTTTTTGAGTTATAGAAGCTTGGGGATAAAATAAAACTCTGTTCTGGCACCGCATTATTTTTTAAATATGATTCTACAATTTTATAGCCAATATACCTACCTATCATCGCCGGGCAACCATCATGCAAATAAGATGAAGAAGGCGATGGTTGACAAAGTTTAGCAATTATAATCCTGTCTGTAGAATAAAGGAAATCTCGTGCAGCTAATGCAGCCCAAATCTTTGACTCGTTCTCTCTCACAAAAGCAATTTCAGTATCGGAATATGAAAGTATATCAAATACATCTGCTTCCGGCATTAATTCTAATATTGTATACAATAGTGCGCCCTCATACAACATACGGTTTATAGCAGTTTCATCTATTTGTCTCGAGTAAGGATAACAGTATGCCAAAGATGATTCAGCCGCGTCAAAAGGCATATGCGAAATTGTTTTCACTTTCTTAATATAATCTGCAAATGCAGTATATCCGACATAATTCGAACCGAGATAGTGGTTTAGACCGATATATACTATTGAATCAATTACCATTATAGGTTGACTATAAGAATTAATAACACCAACATAATGCTTATTAGCGATATTTACTTTAAATTCTTTCGCTTTACCATTCATTTGTGCCAATATTCGTTCCACAGAGTCAAGAGGCAATAAATACTTGTTTACATCCTTGCCAAAAATCATCATGGCTCGAGATGAGGAATAGCTTTCAATATTAACATGTACTCCTACTTGTTTTGACATCACTTCAAGAAAAGGACCCAGGTATATCTGAGCACTGTCAAGTCTCCCGGTCATACACATTTCATCTGTGCGCACAATTCTTATATTACCATAATCATTGTGGCTTGTACAGCTACTTATAAAAGCAACCAAAATAGCATAAATGTAAATAATCTTCTTCATAACTAATACAAAAGTACAAATTTCAGTTGATTGTTTGGCTATAATTGCCGTATATTTTGCGAAATTAGAATAAAACCCGCTAAAAAATGGGTAATTTGGCGGTAATTTCGTAAATTTGCACTTGAAAATTAACCCAGTCTTAAGATTGTGAAAATTTCGTTAAGCTCTGACTGTCATAATGAAACGGGCAAATAAAATAAAACTACTAATATTTCTTCTGCTGGCATGTTTGTTCAACTCGTCAGCAGCGAAAGATTTTGTAGTTATCATAGATGCCGGGCACGGAGGGTTTCAAGGTGGAGCAATATACAATAAAGTTAAGGAAAAAACAGTAAACCTTGAAGTGTCAAAACTTGTGCGCGATAAACTCAAGAAAGAACATAAAGACGTAAAAGTTATTATGACGCGTGAAAAGGATGTTTTCATTGAACTTAAAGACCGTGCAGAGCTATCTAACAGTATTAAACCGGACCTTTTTATCTCAATTCACTGCAATGCTATAGCCGGTAAAGCAAAACAAAAAAAGATTTATGGAGCGTATGCTGTTGTGATGAACGCGAGTCAAATGCAGAACCTTGATAAATACACCGACAAGCAGCGCTTACAGAGGCTTGAATCTTTCGAACTTAGCCTTAAAGCTGGAAATTATATACTTGATGAGCTTGAATCCATAGCCGGCAGAAAGCGTGGAGGATTTCACCAGAGCCTTCGTGACCTTGCTTTGCTTAGGGAGGTCTGGGCACCTTCTGTGATTGTGGAATTAGACTATCTATCATATCCAGAGGCAAACAAGTTTCTCGCATCAAAAGACGGCAAGGAGAAGTGCGCCAAAGCTGTATGCGAAGGCATTATCAAATACAAGGAGTATCTCGAAAAGATATACGACGACTCTGACAATGATGAGGAGGTTAATCAGTAAATAACATAAATAGTAATATCAAATTGAATTAATAATTAAATCATGAAAATAAGAAAAGAAATCACCATCGGCATATGCGTTATTATTGCGCTATGTGTTTTGTTTTTCGGAATTGACTTCCTGAAAGGCATAAATGTTTTTAAACCTGCAAATTACTACACTGCATCCTACACAAATGTAAACGGGCTTGCAGTTTCTGCCCCTGTGACAATTAATGGCTACAAAATAGGACTTGTCAGGTCTATTGATTATGAATATGATAATCCCGGACATGTTTCCGTAGAATTTAGCCTTGATAAAGAGCTTAAATTGCCTAAAGGTTCAAAAGCCGTAATTGTCTGCGACATGCTTGGCACTGCTACAGTTCAGCTTCAGCTCGCTGATAATACAGAGTTTTATAACGTGGGTGACAAAATTGAATCTGAAACTGCTTCAGGGCTTATGGATGGACTTTCTACTGACATTATGCCTGGTGTTGCTAACATTTTTCCTAAAGTAGACTCGCTACTCACTTCTATTAACAAGCTTGCATCCGACCCTTCTATAGCTGCTTCTGTAAAACGGCTTGACGCCATAACAGCTAATCTTGAAGCTATTATGGCCGCACTAAATAAGTCTGTTAAGGCATTACCATCGGTTATGGGAAATGTAGAGACAACCACTCAAAATGTTAGCACTATCACAGGTAATCTCGCTTATGTTTCTGAAGAGCTTAAGACCATTCCACTTGATTCTTGTATGGCTTCTATCCAACAGACAACAAACAATCTTCGTCAACTAACGGAAGAACTTAATAATCCTAACTCCTCACTCGGTCTGCTCATGAATGACCCTGCACTATACAATAACCTAAACAATACAGTCAAAAGCCTTGATTCTCTATTTATTGATATAAAGAAAAATCCTAAAAGGTATATCAATATTAAACTTCTTTAGGGCAATGTGCCTTATTTAGAATAATTCTAAATAATAAAATATTTTGGTTAAATCACTGTAATTGTTTATTTGACGTGATTTAGCCAAATATTTTTCATATTAAGTCAAAAAACAATAATACTGATGAGTTTCTCTACTTACACATTAATCAGTTAATAAATAAGGTGTTAGTTATTGAAACTACATAAACAATTTAAAATTATCAGCTCGTCATTATAAGTTGTTGAAATTCAGGATAGTTGCAATATTTTTGTAAAAAGCAAATTTTTTGACTTTGTTTTTTTCAAAAATAATCCTCAATTTTGTACTGGAAAAAGACAAGAAATTTTCGACATGATACGCAACCACATACAGATGTGGGAGGAGTGTCTTCGCATTATAAAAGACAATCTGTCCCCTGATCAGTTCAAATCTTGGTTTGAACCGGTGACTTCTTTGGACTTTAGCGAAGGCAATCTGCGACTGATGGTGCCCTCTTCTTTTTTCTCTGAATATATTGAAGAAAAGTACCGAGACTTACTTGGTAAAGTGATTAATCGCGTTTACGGACCAGGTACTAAACTTTTTTACTGCTATAATCAGGTTAACAATGAACCTGCTACTAAGGTTACTGTAAGAAGCGAGAACCCATCAAATGCAATTAAGCCTAACCTCCCTCCCGCAAATCCAGCCATTACGGCGGTAAATACAAATTTTGACTCTCAGCTCAACCCGCGATATAACTTCGAAAACTATTGCGGAAGTATGTCAAATAAAGTAGCGCTTTCTATAGGAGAAGCTATAGGTAATGACCCAAAATGTAAAACATTTAATCCATTGTTTATCATAGGTCCATCAGGTGTAGGCAAAACCCACTTGATGCATGCAATTGGTATACGTCTTAAGGAAAACAATCCCGAGATGCGTGTGCTTTACGTTACATCACGCCTTTTTGAAAGTCAATTTACTACAGCTGCTCACAATGGAGATATAAACAATTTTATCAATTTTTACCAGAGCATTGATTGCCTGATTATTGATGACATACAAGACCTTATTGGCAAAGAGCGTACTCAAAACACGTTCTTTCATATCTTCAATCATCTTCAGCTAAACGGAAAGCAAATAATCATCTCCAGCGACTGCCCTCAATCTCAAATGAAAGGTATGTCTGAGCGTATGCTTACGCGATTTAAATGGGGTATGACAGTTAGACTTGAACGCCCTGACTATGAATTGCGCCGAGAAGTGCTCAAGATGAAAGCTCAGACAGAAGGTGTTTTGCTCAGTGACGAAGTTCTTGACTTCATTGCCTCAAATATTACAGATAGCATTAGAGAACTTGAAGGTACAATGGTGACTATTGTGGGATATGCTGCAATTCTCGGTGAAGATATTACCATTGAACTTGTAAGGTCTGTGATGCAAAATTCATACACGGTCAAGCAAAAACAAGTTAATTTCGAGATGATTGCTGAGGAAGTAAGTAATTATTACGGAATTGACCCTGAAGACATTTTCACAAAATCTCGTAAGCGCGAAATTTCTGATGCTCGTCAGATGGTTATGTATCTTGCTAAAAAACATGCAAAGATGCCGCTTGCTGCTATCGGTACTAAACTTTCGCGTACACATGCTACTGTTTTATATGCTTGCAAAAATATCGAAGACCGTCTGCCCCATGAGAAACAGTTGAAAGATGATGTGACAAAAATAGAAAGTAAAATTTTCGCATAAATAGGCTCAATGCTATACAAGAAAGCGATGGTGATTATTTGTCAACATCGCTTTCTTTTTTTTCAATTATATTAACTTTTATTTTTAATCCATAATACAGCAATCTGATTACGTAATAGGGATGCCGAGAGCCTCGA
>JBJECS010000006.1:0-5482 GCA_051871335.1 Muribaculaceae bacterium
CAGTGAATCAAAGGGTTATGCAGCGATGCCAGACCTCTTCTTCCGTGCAGACGGTGTATCAGACGCATCACGTACATCAGGTACATTCTATACACGCGTATCGTCACCATCATACGTTGGTACTTACGCAGAGGCATGCTTCATCCGCGCAGAGGTACTCTTTAACAAGGGCGACAAGGGCGGAGCATTCGAAGCATACAAGAAAGGTGTACGCGCAAGCATCGAGCAGATGAATGAAAAGCTGAATGTATGGTATAATGAGGATGACAAGCTGAAAGATTGCCCATCATTTATCCCAATGGCTCAGGCAGACATTGATAACTATGTAAACAATGCTCTTGGTAGCTCAGGTGACATCACACTTGCAAAGATTATGATTCAGAAGCGTCTCGCTCTCATGTTCCACATGGAAATCTGGAATGATATGCGTCGCTATGACTATGACCCATCAATCTTTACAGGATGGTCAATACCAGCTTATCACTTCAAATCAACAGCAGCGCTGAAGGCTATCCCAGAAGGCAAGCAGTTCCGTCGCTGGAGACAGTGCTCACACGAAATCAACTACAATGCAGATAATCTGCAGGCTATCGGTAGTGAAGTTCCGGGCGCAAATCTCTCTTACCCAGGTGGATGGAACCAGGCAGATGACGTATGGACAATCAACGTATGGTGGGATTCAGACCAGAAGTAATATTCCAATCTCAAAAATAAGAAAGGGAGGTGCGGCAAAATGTCGCACCTCTTTTTTTATTTGATTAGTCGGCGGATTTTGCCGGTGGGAGTGTAGGAGAGTGAGGAAAGGATGTGGATTTCTTTGGGCAGTTCAAATTTGGAGAGGAAGGGGCGTAGGGAGTCAATAGATATAGGTTCTGTGGTGTAAAGGACGACTTTTTGTCCCCAAAAGTCGTCGGGGATGCCGATGACGTAGAAATCGTGTTTGAAAAGGTGTGAGATTTTGCGTTCAATTTCTTCAATTTGCACTTTTACTCCGCCGGTGATTATGACGTTGTCACGTCGACCAATCCATGAGAAGTGAGTGCTGTCGATAAGACGGACAACATCGTTGGTCTGTATGCCGTCGAAAGTGAAGTTTTTGGCGTTGATTTTCAGGCAGTTGTCAGTGTCGGTTGAGAATGAGATGCCCGGAAGAGCGTTGAAAAAGTCGTTGTCAGAGCGTAAATCGCGGAGAGCGACGTGAGAGGCGGTTTCAGTCATTCCGTATGTGGCAAAGGTGTGAAAAGGGGCATTTTTTACAGCTTTGAGCATAGCCGGAGGAACGGGACCGCCACCTACTATGACGAATTTTATCGTGTTTGTTGCGGAGAGAGAGCTGTGGCATTGTGATGAGGCGTTTTGGGTGGTGTTAAGGAGGTGGGCGAGCTGTGAAGGCACGACGGGGAGAAGGTCAATGTTGCCATAATGTTGTGTAATAGGTTGATTTGTAGGTTTTTCCATAAAAAGTTCCGCACCTGATACGATTGCTCGGACAATCATCATTTTTCCTGCTATGTATTCGGCGGAAAGGGGGCAGACGAGGCGAGAGAAATCGCTGATGCTGAAAAATCGGCAGGAAGCCTCGGCGGAACGGAGCATATCAGATTTTGACAGTCGAATTAGCTTTGGCGCGCCGGTGGAGCCGGAAGTGTGGACTTCTACAAAGTCTTTATTATCAGTGAATTGTGATAAAAAGAGGTCGGCTTCCGGGGTAAGGGATTTTATGTTTGAATATTTTTGCATGTCAGGCTCTGATTTTATACGTCAACCCATGTGAGTGTGGGTGTTACGGGAGGGAGTGCGTGGTGATAAACGATTTCGTCGCGGACAACGGAGAGGGGTGAGGGAAAATTGTTGGTGTACAGCGCACCGGTGCCAAGTCCTTGTGGCATAGATGTTTTGTGCGACGCGAGCCATATGGTGATTGCGGCGAGTCCTACGTTTGATTCAAGGGCAGAGGTAGCCCACCATCCGATATTTCTTTTTTCAGCCTCGGCAATCCATTTGTCAGCACTGTCAAATCCACCGCAGAGAGCGGGCTTGAGGATGATGTAGTGAGGTTGGAGAGAGTCGAGGAGGGTTGCGCGGGAGTTGTTGTCCCAAGTTCCGATTAGTTCTTCGTCAAGAGCAATGGGGATGGGAGATTGCCGGATAATTTGCTGCATGTCAGCCCATTGGTGCTGCTTGATGGGCTGTTCGATAGAGTGAATGCCATATTTCGCCAGTCTTGAGAGTCTTTTTAAGGCATTGTCAGGAGAAAATGCGCCGTTTGCATCGAGCCGAAGCTCTAAGTCGCTGACAGAGAAGCGAGTGCGAATGTAATCAAGGAGAGAGATTTCCTCTTCAAAGTCAATGCCGCCGATTTTGAGCTTAATGCATCGAAATCCGGCATTGAGTTTGTCGCAAATTCTGCGGTACATAGTTTGCTTGTCGCCCATCCAAATCAGCCCGTTGATAGGAATGTTGATGTCTTGTGAGGGAAAGGTGTTGTTTATTCGGTTTTGAAGGTCGGAAATGGCTGATTCATAGCCGAATGTGATAGAACTGTTGGGTGCGGAAAAGTCTTTGTGCCCGGAAGAGGCTTTTTTACAGAAATTGCGCAGAACAGCTTCATAATCAGGCGCATCCTCGGCGCTGAGTCCTCGGAATAGGGGGCATTCACCTATTCCGAAGATATCAGGGTTTTGTTCGTCGAAGATTTTAATGAAAAAAGTTTCTTTCTCGTTCATTGACGAGCGAGAAGTGATGGCAGTTTCCTTGAAATTGAGGAAATATCTGCAATAAGATAGCTTTAGCATTGCTTATCCCGGGAATTTAGGGAATTGTGCGAAATCGGGGTCTCGCTTTTCGAGGAACGCGTTTTTGCCTTCCTGTGCTTCCGCCATGAGGTAATACATAAGAGTGGCATCGCCTGCAAATTCCATTAGTCCTCGCTGTCCGTCGAGCTCGGCGTTTAGTGCGCGCTTAATCATTCGGATTGCAAATGGACTGCGGCTGAGGATTACTTTGCACCATTCAACGGTCTCATCCTCAAGCTGTTCGAGAGGTACGACCTTGTTTACCATACCCATTTCGAGAGCTTCCTGAGCGGTGTATTGTCGGCAAAGGAACCAAATTTCGCGAGTTTTTTTCTGTCCGACGCAGCGTGCGAGATAAGAGCTGCCGAAACCGGCATCAAAACTGCCGACTTTAGGACCTGTCTGTCCGAATCGTGCGTTTTCGCTTGCGATTGTGAGGTCGCAGACTACTTGCAGCACGTTACCGCCACCGATAGCGTATCCATTAACCATAGCAATGACGGGCTTTGGGATGCTGCGGATAGCCTTGTGGAGGTCGAGAACGTTGAGTCGTGGAACGCCACCGTCGTCGATGTATCCGCCGACGCCTTTTACGTTTTGGTCGCCGCCAGAGCAGAAAGACTTGTCGCCGATACCGGTGAGGATTATAACGCCAATCTCTTGACTTTCACGGCAATAGTCCATAGCGTCGAGCATTTCCCGGTTTGTCTGTGGACGGAAAGCGTTATATACCTGTGGTCGGTTGATAGTGATTTTTGCTATACCTTCAAATTTTTCAAAGAGAATGTCTTCATACTCTTTAATGGTTTGCCATTCACGTTTAGCCATAATTTATGATTTTTTGTTTTTGAAATATTCTAAATAATCGAGCCAAACCTTTGCGCTCGCGTGGGAATCAGTTTTGATGGCGAGGAGGGAGGGTTTGGAATGCTCGTCAAAAAAAAGTTTGAGAGAAGTTTTGAGAGAGTCGAAATTGTCAGCCTCGAAGTATGTAAATCCGTATGCGTCAGCGAGTTGGCGGATAGGGAGATTTACTTTAGGTGAGATGTATTCGTTAAGCTCGTCGACGTCTTTAGTGGCTGATATACAGCGGAATATGCCTCCGTCGCCGTTGCAGATGACGATGATTTTGAGTTTTGGTCCGATTAGGGATGAAGACAGGGCAGCGATGTCGTATTGGAGGCACATATCGCCTGTTATAAGGAGTGTATCTTGCTGATTTACAGCTGAGTAACCGACAGCGGTAGAGGCGCAACCATCGATGCCATTAACGCCTCTGTTACAGTGGATTACGTTTACATTCAGTCTGTTTTGGCAGTATCTAAGAACCATGCCATTAGAGAGGTGAACTGCGTAGTAATCAGGGACTTGACTGCAAATATAAGAGCAAGCTTTGAAGTCGCTCCAAACGGCGTTAGAGTCGAAATTTGATGCGTTCAAGTGAGTTTTGAGTGGCTTTTGGCGTCGTTGGAGAGAAAAAAGAGCATTTGCGAACTCAGAGTTGCTGCAAGGGAAGTGTTGAGTGAGTTTTCCGAAGCAGTCGGCATATTGGTCACGATAACCGACGAGCCAGTGTTCGCAATTCCAAGAACGGATTTTTTCTTTGAGGAGTCGGCTTGTCAGTCCGCCGCCGAAAGTGATGACGATTTCCGGCTGTTTGATGTCTTGACTCAGGATATATTCGTCGATGTCTGAGATAATGTTTCCGCCTTTTACGTTTGAGGTGCCTTCGGCGAGGATTGTTAGCTTTTCAGAAACTTTTATCATTGTGTTGCAGAAGTCACTGTCTTTTTTCATGGGTCCGATGGCGACTAATATTTTTTTGTCCTCAACGGAGTGGATGAGTTGGCAGGCATCGTCGTAGCTGAAAGAGCATGAAGGCTGGAAGCGTGAGATTAGTCGTGGAGAATAGGGTTTCAGGTCTTCAGTGCCGTTTAAAGGCTCGCTGATTTCAACGTTAATGTGTACCGGTCCGCCGAAAGAGTATGTTGCGGATGTGAGTGCCTCGTTAATTTTGCGGTTTATGAATGAATGTTCGGTTTCATCATGCCAGTTGTCAGGTATTGAGGTGCCGTATTTTATAAAATTTTTGAGAGCGTCGGCTTGTATTATGGTCTGTCCGTCGTCTTGCCCAATTCTTTCAGCGGGACGGTCAGCGGAAATGACGATAAGAGGGATTTGGCTGTAGAAAGCCTCGGCAATCGCGGGGGCGAGGTTCAGGAGGGCGCTGCCGGAAGTGCAGACGATAGCTACTGGTGTAGATGATGCTAAAGCGAGACCTAAGGCGATGAAAGCTGCGCTGCGCTCGTCGATGACGCTGTGGCAATTAATGCCGGTCATGCGGTTTATCGCCATGATAAGTGGAGTATTTCGAGAACCGGGAGAAAAGACGGCATGCCGCACCCCGTAAATGTGGAGAAGGAGCGCGAGTTCGTTGCAAGTCTTTTTGTGAGTGGTAATCATATAGTATAAAGTAATGTATATGCGAGTGCGATATGGGATGCAAAATTACGGAAAAATCGGCGGAATGAAAAATTTTTGAAAAAAATAAGCTAAAAATTTTGGTAATCCAAAAATTCGTCGTAACTTTGCACCCGTAATCGCAAAGGCGAAGACATTCGGGGCGTAGCGTAGTCCGGTTAGCGCACCTGCTTTGGGAGCAGGGGGTCGAAGGTTCGAATCCTTTC
>JBJECS010000007.1:0-27843 GCA_051871335.1 Muribaculaceae bacterium
ATCGGACGAAAAATCTCTGTTGACGACTATAACGCCGCTTGCCGACGCGAAGTGATGAAATACACCCGTGAATGGGAAACCTTAACTAACTCTATGGGATATTGGGTTGACATGAACGACCCTTACATCACTTACGACAACCGATATATCGAGTCTGTTTGGTGGCTTCTCCGACAGATTTACGACAAAGGTTATCTTTACAAAGGATACACCATCCAGCCTTACTCTCCCGCCGCTGGAACTGGACTCAGCACTCACGAGCTAAACCAGCCCGGTTGCTATCGCGACGTAAAAGACACTACATGTACGGCACAATTCAAGATTATTGACCCTACAGAGGAATTTAACGGCTGGGGAACCGCGTATTTTCTCGCATGGACCACTACACCTTGGACTTTGCCTTCTAACACTGCTCTTGCCGTTGGTCCAAACATTCTATACAACATTGTCCGCACATACAATCCGTATTCCGGCAAGCCTGTGACCGTTGTTGTTGCAGATGCTCTCATGAATTCTCTGTTTAACCCCAAAGCTGCGGAACTTGAGCTTGAGGCATACAACCCTGGCGACAAGCTAATCCCATTCAAGGTTGTAGGACAGAAAAAAGGCACTGAACTCGTCGGAATCAAATACGAGCAGCTTCTCCCTTGGGTAAATCCCGGCGAAGGTGCATTCCGTGTAATCCCTGGCGATTACGTCACCACTGAAGACGGTACTGGTATTGTACACATTGCCGGAACTTTCGGTGCTGACGACTTACGCGTTTCTCGTCAAAACGGCATTCCACCGCTCCACCTCATCGACAAAGACGGTAACATCCGCCCGATGGTTGACCTGACTGGTAAATTCTTCCTCCTTTCTGACCTTGACCCCAAATTCGTTGAGCAGATGGTAGACGTCGAAGAATACAAAAAGTGGGAAGGCAAATTCGTCAAAAACGCTTACGACCCTTCAAAGACCGACAAAGACGAAACTCTCGATATTGAAATCTGCATGTATCTTAAAGCAAACGACAAAGTTTTCAAAATCGAGAAACATACTCACAACTACCCTCACTGCTGGCGAACCGACAAGCCTGTGCTTTACTACCCTCTCGACAGCTGGTTTATCAAAACTACCGCCGTTCGCGAGCGTCTCATGGAGCTTAACAAGCAGATTAAGTGGAAACCAGAGTCTACCGGCACGGGGCGTTTTGGAAAATGGCTCGAAAACCTACAGGACTGGAACCTCTCTCGCAG
Organism: Muribaculaceae bacterium; assembly: GCA_051871335.1. Lineage (GTDB taxonomy): Bacteria > Bacteroidota > Bacteroidia > Bacteroidales > Muribaculaceae > CAJUPY01. The sequence continues at coordinate 1,239 of JBJECS010000007.1, forward strand.
CCGTTATTGGGGTACGCCGCTCCCTATCTGGCGTACTGAAGACGGTAGCGAAGAAATCTGCATTGACAGCGTAGCAATGCTTTACGACGAAATTGAAAAAGCTGTCGCTGCCGGGCTCATGAATTCTAACCCTTACAAAGACCGCGGTTTCGTCCCGGGAGACTACTCTAAGGAAAACTACGAGAAAATTGACCTCCACCGTCCTTACGTCGACGATATAGTTCTCCTCTCTGCCAGCGGAAAACCTATGCACAGAGAGCTTGACCTCATCGACGTTTGGTTTGATAGTGGCTCTATGCCTTACGCTCAGATTCACTATCCTTTTGAAAACAATGAAGCATTCGACAACGGAGACCTTTACCCTGCCGACTTCATCGCAGAAGGCGTTGACCAGACTCGTGGATGGTTCTTCACCCTCCACGCTATCGCAGGCATGGTTTTCGACACCATTTCATACAAGACCGTTATTTCCAACGGACTTGTTCTCGACAAAGACGGAAACAAAATGTCTAAGAGACTCGGTAATGCTGTAAATCCATTCGAAACCATCGAAAAATATGGTTCTGACCCTGTAAGATGGTACATGATTGAAAACTCATCTCCTTGGGAAAACCTTAAGTTTGACCCTGCCGGTGTACAGGAAGCTTCTCGCAAATTCTTCGCTACTATTTACAACACATACTCGTTCTTTGCACTTTACGCAAACGTTGACGGTTTTTCAGGCGAAGAACCGGATGTCCCTGTTTCACAACGTCCGGAAATCGACCGTTGGATTATTTCGCTGCTAAACACGCTTATCAAAGACGTTGACGCCGCGCTCGCCGACTATGAGCCTACTAAGGCTGCTCGTGCCATCTCAGATTTTGTTGGAGACAACCTTAGCAACTGGTACGTCAGACTTAATCGCCGACGTTTCTGGGCTGGTGAAATGACACAAGACAAGCTATCCGCTTATCAGACTCTTTACGCTTGCTTAAAGACTGTCGCTATGCTTATGGCTCCGATTTCTCCTTTCTTTGCAGACAAGCTTTACCAAGACCTTACAAGAGATGACAAGTCTGTACACCTTGCTCTGTTCCCTGTCGCTGACGACGCTGTCATTGACAAGACTCTTGAAAACCACATGAGCATCGCCCAGACGTGCACTTCCATGACTCTCGCTCTCCGCAGAAAGTCTAACAACAAAGTACGTCAACCTCTTACGTCTATCATGATTCCCGCTGTTGATGAGGCTCAAAAAATGGCTATCGAAGCTATGAGCGACCTCATCAAGAACGAAGTAAACGTAAAAGAGCTCCAAATCGTCGACAGCGACAACGGCATTCTCGTTAAACGTGTCAAACCAGACTTCAAAAAGCTCGGTCCTAAATTCGGCAAAATGATGAAACAGGCTGCCGCTGCTATTCAGGGCTTATCTCAGGCTCAAATCGCACAACTTGAGCGTGATGGCGTAATATCAATTGATATTGACGGCGACTCCGTAAACATCGAAGCTACTGACGTGGAAATCATCTCTGAAGACATCCCCGGATGGCTCGTCGCAAACGAAGGAAACGTCACAGTTGCTCTCGACGTGACTGTAACTCCTGAACTAAGGCGCGAAGGTATCGCTCGAGACCTCATTAATCGTATTCAAAACATTAGAAAATCCCGCGACTACAAGATTACAGACCGTATCCTCATCAAAATCGAGAATAACAAGTTCACTAACGATGCTGTAAATGCTTTCAAAGACTACATCGCTTCGCAAGTCCTCGCCGACGACATACAAATCTGCGGCGTTGAGGCTCCAAAAGACGATGAAATCCTCGACATTGACGACGTTAAGGTAATTATCAACATTGAAAAGTCAAACATATAAATCCTTAAAACCATGAGTGAAGTAGTAAGATACTCTGATGAAGAACTGCAGGAATTTAAAGAAATAATTCTTGCTAAGCTCGCTAAGGCACAGGCTGAATACGACACTATTATGGCTGACATGTCTAACGAGCACGGTAATGACACCGCTGATACATCACCTACTTTCAAGACACTGGAAGAAGGTGCTCTTACTAACGGTAAAGAAGAAGCTTGCCGTATGGCGCAGCGTCAGGCTAAGTTTATTTCTCACCTCAAAGCCGCTCTTATGCGTATCGAGAACAAAACTTACGGTATCGACCGCAAGACTGGACAGCTTATCCCTAAAGAACGTCTTCGCGCCGTACCTCACGCTACCCTCAGTGTTGACCAGAAAATCTCTGACAAACACTAAGGTGCCTACGTTTTTGTCAAACAATATTAAATACTACATAATACGATAAATGAAACATTCACGGGGACTGCTCGCGCTGATTATCATTCTGGCTATCATCATCTTTGACCAAGCCACAAAACTTTATGTCAAAACTCACTTTTACCTCGGTGAAAGTGTCGATGTCACTTCTTGGTTTAAGATTCTGTTTATCGAAAACAACGGTATGGCTTTTGGCATGGAAATCGGCAGCAAAGTTTTCCTCACCCTAATCAGGTTGGTTGTTTCATTTATCGGTATTTATTACATCTGGAAAATTAAGGACCACCCAAAGCTCAAACTCGGTTTCCTCATCAGCCTCTCGCTAATCATTGCCGGAGCTATGGGAAACAACGTCGACGGCATCTTTTACGGTACTATATTCAACGACCCGCAAGCTCCTGAAATAGCTTCTTTTATGCCTGAAAGTGGCGGTTATGCACCGCTTTTCTATGGCAAGGTCGTTGATATGCTTTACTTTCCTCTTTTCAGCTTTAATTGGCCTGATTGGATGCCTTTTGTGGGTGGAGAAAACTTCATTTTTTTCCAGCCCGTGTTTAACATTGCAGACGCAGCTATATCCGTCGGGATTATTCTCGTTATTTTCTTTTACAGCTCACAAATCAACGTCCTTACAGATAAAGAAGACGAAGAAGAATGAGAAATACCGCAGTTATCAGCATATTGACTTTCATCTTCGCTCTCGTGGCTTGTAAATCCACGCCTGACGGTGTACTGGACCATGACGACTTCGTTGACCTTCTCGTAGACGTTCACAAAGGTGAAGCTTACACCGACATAAATTTCCGTGATTTCCGCGCCGACTCCACTAAGCAGGCTTACAAACAGTCTATCCTTGCTAAGCACGGAATTTCACAAGCCGATTTCGACACGACCATGATGTGGTATGGAGCGCATATTGAAGATTACCTCGAAGTTTACGACGACGTCATTGCCAGGCTTGAAAAAGAGGTTGCTCAAAACAACGCCACTATTTCCGCTTCACTATCACTCGTTGGTGACTCCGTAAACACCTGGACTGAAAACAGCCACTACGTTTTAAACCGTCGTAGCCCGTCGCAATTCCTTCAATTCTACATCGCTAAAGACGAAAACTGGGAGCCCGGCGACAGCTACACATGGCAGCTAAAGGCATTCAACAGACAGTCTCAGGCTAATTGGACCATGGTGGTAGAATACGACGACAATACATCTGAATATCGCTCCGCTGAAATCGAGGAAGACGGATGGAACAAGCTTACCATCGTCGTTGACTCGCTGAAGAACCCCATCGCCCTTTACGGTTTCGCAAGATTTAACATCCGCGACGATGAAGAAATCTACCTCGACTCCGTTTCTCTCATCCGCAACAGAGTTAATGTCGTCGAATATCGTCGTAGATACAACCAGAAAAGATTTAACTTTGGAATCGACAACACTCAAAGAAGTGAAAAACATAGAGAAGAACTCGTCAAGACCTTCAATGCTTATAAGAAACCTGATTAGGGATGGGCGTATGGAGCATCTCGCTGTCGTCACTCTGTACGACGACGGCTCTATTTGCGTTGCTCCATTTGATGGCGAAACAGAACGTACTATCTTCATTGACGACACTCTCGCAATTATTTCACAACAATTAGCTGATTGCAACCCACAGTTGCTTAACTCCCTGGATTACGACAACCTAATCCGCCATTTTATCGAACTTTCCGCCATAACCAATGCGCCGAACAAACACATAATTGTCCTAAATCCCGGCAATGTCAAAATTTTTACGCCATGAAAAAGTTTTTCATCATTTTCACCATTCTTCTTTCAGCTCTGACAGTCAATGCCATTAAGTCTGTCACCGAAAATGACGTGGATAACACTCTTTTGAGACTCGATAAGGAGCTCCAAAATCGTGACTCTTATAAAACCCACCGTAGGGTAAAAATAAAAGAAATTGAAAGGCTTCTCACAATTCACACTGACTCTGTGGATAGACAAATAGCTCTCACCATGCAGCTATCCGACGCCTTCACTGCTTTCGACAACGACTCAGCCTTGATTTACATATCTAAAGGATTCGACATCGCGAAAAATGCGAAAAACGACACTATGGCTACATATTTCTTACTCAAATACATCACTTATATGCCTCTCTCCGGCCGCACGACTCGGGCTGTCGAACTTTTTCAAGGCATTGACACTACAGGCATGAGCCACGATATGCTCACCGCTTACTTTCAGGCTGCCACACAGATGAGTAGCTATGCCGCTTCCGCTTACAAAGACCAGCCGGAAATGTCTGCTGAATGGGATGCAAACAAAAAGAAATTTCAAAAACAGCTCTTCAATATCCTTCCTCCTAACTCTCCCCTCAGAAAATACAACGAAGGCGAATACTACCTCTCTTTTGGAGAGTTGGACAAAGCTGAAAAGCTCCTTTTAGACGTTTTCAACGCTGAGCCTGACACCAGCAACATTTATGCTCGTGCAAGCCACGACCTCGCTCTAATCTCTCGGGCGCATGGCGACAGAAACGATTTCCGATATTACCTCGCCCTTTCTGCTATGGCTGACGTCAAAGCCGCTACCCTCGAAATCACTTCACTACAAATGCTCGGCATTCACCTATTCGACAGCGGTGACCTTGACCGTGCCTACAACTACCTGACTGTTGCTCTTGAAAACGCCGTGGAATGTAACGCACAAATGCGTGTGCTCGAAACATCATCAACTCTCCCGATTATCGAAAAAGCCCACACCTCTCAGGCGCGCAAATCTATGCAGCGACTCACTTTCGCTCTTATAATTGTCGCACTCCTACTAATAATCGTCGTTTCACTCCTCATTTACCTCAGGCTGCAAATTGATAAAAAGACCACTCTACAGGGACACCTCGAGGGTGCAAATCGTGTTAAAGAAATTTACCTCAGCCAGTTCATTAACCTCTGTTCCATTTACGTCAGCAAACTGACTTCTTTCAACAAAATGGTCGAGCGAAAAGTAACAAGTGGTAAGACCGAGGACCTCGCTAAAATCACAAAGTCCGGCAAGTTCGTTGAAGAGCAGATTAAAGAATTTTACGACATATTCGACGAAGCTTTCCTTCATATATACCCTTCTTTTGCAGAATCCGTTAACGCACTACTCCTACCTGACAAACAAATTGTACTGCAGGATGGAGAACGACTTAACACCGACCTTCGTATCCTCGCTTTCATCAGGCTCGGGCTCGAAGACTCAAACCGTGTTGCGCAGATGCTTAACTACTCCGTTAACACAATTTACGCTTACCGTAACCGTCTAAGAAACCGCGCAATTCACCGCGACACTTTCGAAGAAGACATAATGAAAATTTCCTCTATTTAATGAGTAATCACAAGTCAATATCCATCGTAATCCCGGTATTCAACCGTGCAAGGATTGTCCTACGTACTCTTGAGTGCATCGCGCTACAGGATACCAGAGACTTTACACTCATTATCGTGGATAACAATTCCACCGACGAATCCCTCTCCGTAGTATCATCTTGGGCTAAAAGAAATCCTGACATTGATTGCATAATCTTATCAGAAACTAAACCCGGCGCTGCTGCCGCAAGAAACACCGGACTCAGCCATGTTAATTCGGAATATGTTCTCTTTTTCGACTCTGACGACTATATGGCTCACAACCATATTTCCTCGGCCATTAGCCTCATCAAATCTAATCCCGAAGCCGACATCGTTGGATGGGAAGGACTCCAGGAGCAAAAAGACGGTAAAATGAAAACCGCTCGTTTCTCCGTACAAAACCCGCTCCGTGAACACCTTATTTTTGCAACTCTCGCCACTTTCCGATACGCCATACGCACACAATTTATTCGAAAAGTCGGCGCTTGGAACGAAGACCTACGAACTTGGGACGACTATGAGTTAGGCGTTCGCATTCTACTCGAAAATCCCATAATTGTAAAACGCTCGGGAAAGCCGCTCGTAAAATCATTTTACTCTGAAATTTCATACACTGCAAACACTTTTTCTGCAAACACCGCAATGTATGAAAAACCACTGAACTTAATCGAAATTTATCTTAAAGACAAACGACCCGATTTACTCCCTTGGATTGACTACCGACGTGCCGTTTTAGCTGCCTTCTACGCTATGGAAGACGACGCGCAAAACGCATCTCGACTTCTCATACAAGCTTTTTCCGGAAAAACTCCTCCTTGGATTGTAAAAACTCTTTACTTCTGGCACCTTAAAGTCAAAACCGGCGCCTGGATTATCGCAAGAACACTTTTCCCTATTTTTATAAACAACTAATATTACAAATATTTGCATAATTCAAGGAAAAATCGTAACTTTGCACCCGGTTTCGTAATCTCTGGCGGGACGTGTGGAGCCCGTGAATATTGCGAGTAATGTTAACATTTTAAACTATATTTAAAAATGGATTTAATTAAAATCGCTGAAGAAGCATTTGCTACCGGCAAACAGCACCCTGATTTCAGTGCAGGTGATACTATCACTGTTTCTTACCGTATCAAAGAAGGTAACAAGGAACGTATCCAGCAATACCGCGGTGTTGTTATCAAAATTTCTGGCGAAGGTAACAAAAAGCGTTTCACCGTTCGCAAAATGAGCGACAACATCGGTGTTGAACGTATCTTCCCTATCGAATCTCCTTTTATCGACTCTATCGTCGTTAACAAATTCGGTAAAGTCCGCCGCGCTAAGCTTTACTACCTCCGTAAACTCACTGGTAAGAAAGCTCGTATCAAAGAACGCTTCATCAAGCAGTAATTTATTTTTAATGAATAAAAAGTGGAACGATTTTTTCGCTCCACTTTTTTTTTACTTTGACCATATCTGATTACTATGGCACATAAAAACACTTTACCGACCCTACAGGCAACTTCCCCTCAAGCTTCACCGGTATACGACGAGAATCATTTGAAATCCAAGCATGTAGGTCATCGCTCGTTTTCTTCTTGCCATCTGCCGTAAATGAGAACGTTATATGATAACACTGATAATACTTCTCATCTATCTGCACAGTAGAATAGCCCTTAAACGTGATTTTAAGAATTTCCTTGCGCTTTCCTGAAAATATATTCATGCTCTTGCTCTCTCCCGTCTTCATTGAACGGAAATCCATAAAACGCATATAGTAAAAAGAGCTTATCATATCCACTGTATAGCCCGTTGCAGACAGTGTCTTCGTTGAATGTACTACCGGCTTATCTTCATCTTCCTGTTTCCACCGTTCACAGTGTGCCGTCACACTGTCTCCCTCACGAGTATATGTAATCAGGTCGCGCTTATATTCTCCTCCCTCATGACTTATTTTTTCATACACCGTCGGTGTTATCGTATTCGTTATGATATGACCTTTAAGTGTGTCACGCACACAATAAAACTTGTCTGCCCACGATGCCGAATGACCCACAAGAAGCGCATTAAAATAGCTTTCATCATCGCTCAGTTTAGTATCTATTGTCACTGTGCCCGCTTGCTTATTTATCAAGCCCCACTTATACATTACGCGATATGTTATGCGCTCATCTTTTATCTTAGCCCCCACTGCTATCGCTGTGATTATCAAGGCTACTAATAGTGTTATTATCTTTTTCATGTTATATTTGACTTTCTCTTCGGCAAATAGTTTATGACACACTATCTAATTTTTGTTAAAGAAGTATCAATACCGCTATCTGCAGCAGCACTATTCTCGCAAACAAAGACAATGCAAACACCGTCGCATATGCAACGCTCTGCCTGTTGCCGGGCATTATTGAATTTACATAGTCCAGCGCCATCGGGTTCGCCATTGAGCCGCAGATTATTCCTATCAGCGACGCATAGTCTACCTTAAACAGCTTCATACTGAAAAAGCCCAGCAGAAGAAGTGGCAGCATCGTCAATATAAAGCCTATGCCCACCCACATTGCGCCCTGTGCACTAAATGCCGACTTAAAGAACACCTCACCCGACTCAAGACCTAACCCGGCAAGGAACAACGCCAACCCCATCGACCTTAGCATCAGATTTGCACTCGGAGTAGTATAAGTCACAATGTGAAAACGCGGACCAAACGAGCCTACAAGTATTCCCATTATTATCGGACCTCCCGCAAGACCCAGCGTTACAGTCTGGTCTATCCCTGGTATTGGGATTGGTATGCAGCCAAGCACTATACCTAACAGAAGACCTATAAATATTGATATCAGATTTGGCTCATCAAGCGCCTTTACCGTATCACCAAGTAGCGACGGTATTTCCTCAAGCGTCTTTCGTTCTCCTACAAGAGCAAGACTGTCACCAAGCTGTAGCTTCAGATTTGGCGACGGTAACAGCATCACTCCTCCGCGGAATATATGTATGCAATTTATGCCATACAAAGACCGTAAACGCAATGACCCAAGCGACTTTCCATTCACTTCCTTCCTGGTGATTAGGATATTCTTTGCCGTCAGCGAGCCATCTGCCGTATCCCAGTCTATCTCTTCCTTATTCCAGTCTTTTTCTGTCTGCCGACCAAATAGGAGTGTTAGCGAAGGCACATCTTTTTTTGGACAGACCACCAGCACACGGTCGCCTTTATCCAGAGTGTCACTCGCCTTAAATACAGACACTACTCCATTCTTCCATATATGTGTTATGACGCAGCTATCGCTACAATTTGCGATTTCGTCAATCTCTATTACTGTCTTCCCAAAAATTGCAGGATTTAATATTTCAAACTCTGCATAATACGGTTTTACCTGTGTGTCGTCTTCTGTCTTGATATCAGACTTCTTGCAGAAAAATTTTTGGATTATGATGGCAGCGAATATCACTCCCAATAATCCCAACGGATAAGATACCGCGCACCCTGCGGCTGCCGACTCTGTATTTTCACACAGCTGCATTAAGGTCTGCTGCAAGGCTCCCAGTGCCGGAGTATTTGTTGTTGCACCACAGAATATACCCATCATCTCAGGTACCTGTATCGGCATTATAAATGTGAGTCCCACTGCGATTAAGAGGGTTACCACTGCAAGTCCCAGCGCCAATAGATTAAATTTCACCCCTCCATGCGCAAGACTGCTGAAAAAGCCGGGACCAACCTGCAGTCCAAGCGTGTATACAAATAGTATTAGTCCGAAATCCTCTGCATATATCAGCATCTGAGAATTTACCTTAAGACCAAGCTGACCTGCCACTATTCCCACGAAAAACACAAAGGTCACGCCCAGTGATATCCCCCTTATTTTCACATTGCCAAGGAATAGCCCGATGGCGGAAATAAGTGATAGCACTACAAGTGCCTGCAGCGCATTTTGGTCTGTAAAAAGGTTCGTCAGCCAGTCCATCATTTTTGCCGGTTATTGTTTTATTAAAAAGGAGGATATGTCAGAGTTCTTGGCTATGACACATCCTCCCTATCATGTTTTTAGTCAGACCTAATTTCTTAGGATTGTCTTAGTAAATTACTGAAGAAAGGTCAAAGTTTGCAAACTCAAGGTCTTTTCCTGCCTTTGATGCAAGACTGCGGTCCATCTTGATTGCTTGTGCAAGGTTTGACTTTACCATGCTCTCATTGTTTGTACGTGCGCCGAGTACTGCTGTGAGATAGTATGTTGTTGCATCAGGATTGTTTATACCAGCAAGTGTTGATTTTGCCTTGCTATAGTTCATTGCAAGGATTTGAGCAAGTGCTGCATTGTTTGACTTTGTATCACCAAACGCCTTTACTGCTGCGTTTGTGTCTCCCTGCATCAAATACATTGTTCCTGTTGCTTCGCCCACTTGTTCAAGACCTGCTGCATTACCAAATTTCTGGCGTGCATCGCGATAGTCTTTCTTTACAAGGCTTGTAAGACCCAGGTTGAGCTGTGGCTCTGCCTCTGCCGGTGCAAGCTGAGCTGCCTTTGCAAAACTTGACTTCGCTGCATTATAGTCACCTGCTGCAAACTGTGTCACACCAAGGTTGTTGTAGGTGCGGTAGTCATCACCATATAGCTCTGATGCCTTTTTGTAGATTTTCATCTTCTGAGCATTATTGTCTGTTAGCGTTGCGCAATACAGAATTTCTTCTACTGTCAGTGCTGATGGATTTGTTGCAAATAGCTCTACTATCTCCTTGTCGCTCTTTCCGATTACACTGATTGATGCTGTAATGCGTGAGTAGCGGAGTTCTGGCAATATCTGCTCTGCAAGCTGGTCAAATACTGCTGAGAGATTACGGATTTCTTTCTCGCGCTGTTCCGGGTCTTTATACATTGAAAGTACGCTGAGGATAAGGTCCTTATCCTGAATATCGCTCGCTGCTACAAGTTTCTGGAATCCTTCCCAGTCTTCCGGTGTAAACTGAGCTGTTAGTTCTCCAAATTCTGTGATATTGTCTTTCTTAAGCTGCTCGTCAAGGTATGCCTGAGTATTTTTCTCACGCTGTTCTGCCAACTTTGTATTGAAATCCAGCTTACCTTCTGGTGACGCATAGGATGAAATGTTGATTTCATCTATCTTGCGGTTTGCCGCTGCTGCTGCATCATTTATCTGCTGGTTGAGTTCTATCATCTCATTTGTCTGAAGCTGTTCCTCACGCACATTTGCTCTATTGATAAGGAACTTTATGTCTGCTGCATACTTTTCATTGATGACGCGCTGGAATGCATCCGGTGCTATTGCCGCTTTCGCATTGCCTGCATCTGCTATTGTTGCCGTTGCTACTACGCCATCTGCAACTTTAACACGTGGAAGCACATATTGTTTTCCGCCCTGTGTTACATTGAAGTCAAGGTATAATTCACTCTTCATCATCTCTGGCTGATAATTCCACATTACCGGGATTGTTACCACACCACCCTGTTCATAGTTGATTACCTGAGCATTGCCTCTGACTTTTTCACCCTGGAACTGATATGCTTCTGATGCTACTTCCTGTCCCTCAAAAACAAGGTAGGGTGTTACCTTTACCTCTGCATTTTTTACAAAAAATTTCTGCGGAATATTTGCTGTCACAGTTGCCGGTACTCGGTCGCCTGTCACTTCCAGTGGATTTGGATTTACTGTAAAATAGTCAGCTGCAAATGGGCTGAGTTTCTTACCACAGCCGGTGAGCATGATTGCGCTGCCGGCGCAGATTGTCAAGAGAGTTTTTAGTTTCATGATTCGTATTTTGTTTTATTTAGTTTTTTTGTTTCTCCTTTTTTCATTGTGGAACGACCCTCCAATTTCCCCGTTCGATGGATTGATTGAGCCATTCCCGATTGTTCTGCAAAGTTACAAATTATATTCCTTTTTTTACTACTGTTTATCTCACTATTTGCATTGTGCAATGTTAATTTTGTTGAATTTTCTTTTAATCCCCTTCTGTAAGGTTGGTGGGAAGCGACTTCGTTGCTTTTGCCCCTTGCTCTTTCAGTGCCTCTGCCTTTTTCATAACGCTGCCCTTCCCGGTAGACAGTTTCGATATCGCATCCGAATATGCCGACTGTGCTGCTGTCAGTGACTTGTTTACCTTCTGCATATCTTCCATAAATCCCACCAGCTTGTCATACAGCTTGCCACTCTCTACTGCTATCGACACATAGTTTCTCGTCACCTTATCCTGACGCCATAGCTGAGACACCAGGCTCAACACTGTCAGTAAATGTGTTGGTGAAAGCACTATCACATTCTTGTCAAAAGCATATTGCCACAGAGTTTCGTCCGCCTGCATCGCCGCTATATATGCCGGCTCATTAGGGATAAACATCATCACAAAATCCGCCTTGCCTACTCCAGGATAATCTTGATACCGCTTCTCTGAAAGTTCACTGATATGTCTTTTCACCGATGCCACGTGCTGCTTGCTATACAATTCTCGTTCTTCTTCCGACCCCGCATTCACCAACTGTACAAACGCCGTAAGTGACACCTTTGAATCTACTACTATCGACCTGCCATCCGGATAATAAATCACCACGTCTGGTCTTACCGCTCCCTTTTCAAATGACTCCTGTACTTTGTAGTGCACTCCCTTTTCAAGTCCTGAGCGTTCAAGTATCGACTCAAGTATCATTTCGCCCCAGTCTCCTTGAACCTTACTGTTCCCTCGCAGTGCTGTCGTCAGCTCTCGCGCCTCCTGACCCAATGAACGCTGCAGCTCTTTTAGCTCTGCTATCCGCTCCGCCAGCACCTTACGGTCTGCCGTTTCTGTCACAAAGTTTTGGCTCAGTGTCTGGCGAAAACTTTGGATATTCTCGCGGAGTGGTTGCAAAAGCTCCACCAGGCGAGACTCTTGCTGCAACTTAAACTGCGCTGAATTTGCCTGTAAAATTTCATTTGCAAGATTTTTGAAGCGCAACTCATTCGCTCGCTCCATCTTCTCCTTTTCATTCTCAAGTATTTCAAGGCGCTCTTTAAGCCTTGCATTCTCTACCTGCTCACTCCTCAGCAAATCATTTTTCGCTGATATAGCTCGATACATTACCACCAGCGCAACTACGCTGACTAATAGCATAATAGACATTACTACCTCTATCATAATTTTCTTTGATTTTAATGTTTTGGATTGTTTTTACGTGTGTTTTTTCTTCCACAAAATTACAACATTTTTTGCCCGAAAGCAAGTCTTTTAAGATTTTTTAGGAAAAAAGTTTCAAAAAAATTTGGCAGTCTCAAAAATTAGGCGTAACTTTGCACCGCAAAACAAAAATGACAGTGTCTTGTGGTGTAATGGTAGCACGTCGGATTCTGGTTCCGCCTGTGAGGGTTCGAATCCTTCCAAGACAACCAAAAGGAGATTCAGCAGTCGCTGAGTCTCCTTTTTTTATCCAATCACCTTAGCAAATATTCACAAAAGAAGAAATTTTTCAAACAAAATGAAATTTTTTCTTATTTTTTTATTGGAAAAAGAAAGATTTTTGTAATTTTGCAGCGATAAAATAGAAAATTAACTTTCAATAGGATAATACAATGAAAGAAGGTAATGGTAAAAATGAGGCGTATGATATGCGTGACGCAGACGCCATGATGCCTTTACACCCCTGCCGTGAGGGGTTGTATAGTTTTGATAATGAACATGATGCGTGTGGCGTCGGTATGTTGGTCAATATCCGAGGTGACAAATCTCACGAGCTCGTCGACTCTGCGCTTAAGGTCCTCGAAAACATGAAACACCGTGGTGCGGAGGGCGCTGACAACAAAACCGGTGACGGAGCAGGTATTATGTTACAGATACCTCACGAATTTATTTTGCTGCAGGGAATCCCCGTCCCCGAAAAAGGAAAATATGGCACTGGACTCGTTTTCCTGCCTAAAGACGAAAAGGAGCAGGCGCAAATCCTCAGCATCATGATTGAAGAAATCGAGCGTGAAGGACTAAATCTAATGCATCTCCGAAACGTCCCCGTAAATTCTTCAATCCTCGGAAAGGACGCTCTCGCCACTGAGCCGGATATAAAACAGATTTTCATTACAGGTGTCTCAGACGTCGACGCTTTTGAGCGTACTCTCTATATCATCAGAAAGAAAATCGAGAATCGTGTCACCAACCCGGATTTCTACATCGTTTCTCTTTCTTCTAAAAATATCGTCTATAAGGGTATGCTCACATCTCTACAGCTCCGTGAGTACTATCCTGACCTTACACAGCCTTATTTCACCAGCGGACTTGCGGTCGTGCACTCTCGTTTCAGCACCAACACTTTCCCTACATGGAGTCTCGCACAGCCTTTCCGCCTCCTCGCTCACAACGGCGAAATAAACACCATTCGCGGTAACCGTGGTTGGATGGAAGCTCGTGAAAGTGTCCTCAGCACTCCCGCCCTTGGAGACATCAAAAAAATTAGGCCTATCATTCAGCCTAACATGAGCGACAGTGCTTCACTCGACAACGTACTCGAATTTTTCGTTATGTCCGGTCTAAGCCTCCCACATGCAATGGCTATGCTTGTCCCGGAATCTTTTAACGATAAAAACCCTATCAGCGAAGACCTTAAGGCTTTCTATGAATATCATTCCATCTTGATGGAACCTTGGGACGGTCCTGCTGCTCTCCTCTTCAGCGACGGCCGTTACGCCGGTGGTATGCTTGACAGAAACGGACTACGCCCCGCTCGATACCTCATCACGAAAAACGACATGATGGTCGTCGCTAGCGAAGCAGGCGTTATTAACTTCGAGCCTGGCGACATTAAGGAAAAAGGAAGGCTTCAGCCTGGCAAAATCCTCCTCATCGATACCGCTGAAGGCAAAATTTATTACGACGGCGAACTAAAAGAACAGCTCGCTACCGCAAAACCTTACCGTCAGTGGCTTTCTACTAACCGAATCGAGCTCCACACTCTGCGCAGCGGACGTAAAGTGGAAAATAAAGTCCCTGAATTTGGTCGTAAACTCCGCATCTTCGGTTTCTCCCGCGAAGACATCGAGCGAACAATCACTCCTATGTGCGTAAACGGTGCCGAACCCACTGCGTCTATGGGTAACGACACTCCACTCGCCGTCCTCTCTGCTAAGCCACAAATTCTTTTCAACTATTTCCGACAGCAATTCGCACAGGTCACAAACCCTGCCATCGACCCTATCCGAGAAGAACTCGTGATGTCACTCACCGAATATATCGGAGCCGTTGGCATGAACATCTTGTTGCCGGATGAGTCTCACTGCAAGATGGTGCGACTTCCGCACCCTGTCGTAAACAACACTCAGCTCGACATTCTTTGCAACATCAGATACAAGGGATTTAACACCGTGCAGCTCCCTATGCTGTTCGATGTTAAAGGCGGCGAATCCGCTCTCCGTGAAGCATTGCAAAGCCTTTGCAAAAAGGCGGAAGAAAGCGTTGACGAAGGCGTAAACTACATCATCCTCACCGACGACGGCGTTGATGAAAACCATGCCGCTATTCCTTCTCTCCTCGCAGTCAGTGCTGTGCATCACCACCTCATTTCTGTACAAAAACGCGTACAGACAGCACTCATCGTCAAAAGTGGCGAGATTAGAGAAGTCATGCACGCCGCACTGCTCCTCGGATATGGCGCAAGTGCAATTTGTCCTTACATGGCTTTTGCTGTCCTCGACGACCTCGTCGCTCGCGGCGAAGTCCAGATGAACTACGAGACTGCTGAGAAAAACTATATCAAGGCTATATGCAAAGGTCTTTACAAAGTGATGAGCAAAATGGGTATCAGCACCATCCGCTCTTACCGTGGCGCTAAAATTTTTGAATCTGTCGGTATTAGCGAAGAACTTCTCCGCGCTTATTTCGGCAGTTCACAGTCTACCATCGGAGGTATTCGTCTCGCCGACATCGCTCGTGACTACACCCGTTTCCACGATGCAGGGTATCAGGGTGACCCTGACGAAATACTCCCTAACATCGGGCAATTCTCTTTCCGAAAAGACGGTGAAAAGCACGCTTGGAACCCGGAAACTATCTCTACTCTCCAGCTTGCAACTCGACTCGGATGCTACAAGAAATTCAAGGAGTTCACCGCTATTGTCGATGGCAAGGAACAACCCATTTTCCTCCGCGACTTCTTCGATTTCAAGAAAAATCCTATCAGCATAGACGAAGTAGAACCGGTTGAAGACATTGTTAAACACTTCGTTACTGGTGCCATGTCTTTCGGAGCTATCAGCAAGGAGGCTCACGAGGCTCTCGCTCTTGCCATGAACGAGTTAGGCACACGCAGCAACACCGGCGAAGGTGGTGAAGACAGCGACCGTTTCCATTCAGACATTGATGGCATCTCGCTCTGCAGCAAAACTAAGCAAATCGCTTCAGGTCGTTTCGGCGTCACCACTGAATACCTCGTTAATGCTGAGGAAATTCAGATTAAGGTCGCTCAAGGTGCTAAGCCGGGTGAAGGTGGACAGCTCCCCGGATTTAAGGTTAACGAAATCATCGCCAAAACTCGACATTCTATTCCGGGCATCTCTCTCATCTCGCCTCCTCCTCATCACGACATCTACTCTATCGAGGACCTCGCCCAACTGATTTTCGACCTTAAAAACGTAAATCCTAAGGCTAAAATCAGCGTCAAGCTCGTCGCTGAAAGTGGTGTCGGCACTATCGCTGCCGGCGTTGCTAAGGCTAAGGCTGACCTTATCGTCATTTCTGGTGCAGAGGGTGGAACCGGTGCTTCTCCTGCCTCTTCTATGCGTTATGCGGGAATACCGCCTGAAATTGGTTTGAGCGAAACTCAGCAGACTCTCGTGCTTAACGGGCTCCGCGGACAAGTAAGACTCCAGACCGACGGACAGCTCAAGACTGGACGTGACATCATATCTATGGCTCTACTCGGTGCTGAGGAATTTGGTTTCGGAACTACCGTTCTTATCGTGCTCGGATGTGTCATGATGAGAAAATGCCACCAAAACACCTGCCCTGTCGGTGTCGCTACTCAAGACCCCAAATTACGCGAACACTTCCGCGGACACTACAAGTACGTCGTTAACTATTTCCGTTTCCTCGCTCAGGAAGTCCGTGAATACCTCGCTCAAATGGGATACAAACACCTCTCTGACATCGTAGGTCATACCGAGCTCATTGAAATACGCAAGCGCGAAGCAGGTAGCAAAGCATCCGAACTCGATTTCAGCAAGATTTTACACCGCGTGCCGGGAAATGCTGCCCTGCACAACATTATGGAGCAGCACCACGACATCGATTCTGTAAAAGATGTCGCAATTCTCAATGCTGCTAAAGACGCACTCGATGCACAAAAGGAAATATCACTTGAATACGCTATCGCTAACACCGACCGTTCTGTGGGTGCCATGCTTTCTGGCGCTGTCGCTGCTAAATATGGAAACGATGGACTGCCTGAAGAAACTATAAACGTTAAATTCAAAGGTTCCGCAGGACAAAGCTTTGGCGCTTTCCTCGCCCACGGCATCACATTTAAGCTCGAAGGAGAAGCCAACGACTACCTCGGCAAAGGTCTATCCGGCGGACGTATTTCTGTGCAGCCTCCGGTGCGTAGCAACTTCGATGCCGAGAAAAACACCATTGCCGGCAACACTCTCCTATATGGCGCTACGTCTGGAGAAGTTTACATAAACGGTAAAGTGGGTGAGCGTTTTGCTGTCCGTAACTCCGGAGCTATTGCCGTTGTTGAAGGCGTGGGTGACCATTGCTGCGAATACATGACCGGCGGACGTGTCGTTGTCCTCGGTGACACTGGACGAAACTTTGCCGCTGGTATGAGTGGCGGTGTTGCTTACGTTTGGGACAGAAACAGAAACTTCGATTATTTCTGCAACATGGAAATGGTTGAGCTTTCTCTCCTCGACGACTCTACTGCCCGCAAAGAGCTTCACGAACTTGTTCGCCAGCATTACCTTTACACTGGCTCTCAGCTCGCGCGTACTATGCTCGACAACTGGAGCAAATACGTCGACGAATTTATCCAAGTCACTCCTATCGAGTACAAGAGGGTGCTCGCTGAGGAGCAGATGAAGAAACTACAGCAGAAAATTGCTGAAGTTCAGAGAGATTACTAATTGAGTTTTATCAGATTAACAAGATATTACAATGGGAAATCCTAAAGCATTCCTTACTATTCCTCGCCAGGAAGCCGGCTATCGCCCTCTTCACGACCGTATTTTAGACTTTGGTGAAGTTGAACAGACTCTCAACACTTCTGAACGCCGGCAACAGGCTTCACGCTGCATGGACTGTGGCGTACCTTTCTGTCACTGGGCTTGTCCTCTCGGAAACAGACCTCCTGAATTTCAAGACGCTCTTTATAAAGGAAAATGGGCGGAAGCATACGAAATACTCACTCTCACAAACGACTTTCCGGAGTTTACCGGGCGTATTTGCCCCGCGCTCTGCGAAATGAGTTGCGTCCTCAAGCTCAGCATGGACGCACCGGTTACTATTCGTGAAGATGAAGGAGCTATCGCTGAAGCTGCTTTCCGTGAAGGGCTCGTACAGCCTAAGCAATACGAACGTAATGGGAAAAAAGTAGCTGTCATCGGCTCGGGTCCCGCCGGGCTTGCTGCCGCTAACAACCTCAACAAAATGGGATATGATGTCACCGTTTTTGAAAAGCTCGAATACATCGGCGGACTCCTTCGATTTGGCATCCCTAATTTCAAGCTCAACAAGGCTATCATCGACCGACGGGTGGACATTATGGAGCAGGAAGGCGTAAAATTTGTTGTCAACGCTGAAATAGACGTTACAAAACTACCCGACGGCTTCGACGCTTACTGCATCTGCACTGGCACTCCACAGGCTCGCGACCTGAATATTCCGGGACGTGAGCTGAAAGGTATTCATTTTGCTCTCGAATTGCTCGCACAGCAAAACCGTATTCTTGCAGGACAGACTTTCTCTAAGGATGAACGTATTTCTGCAAAAGGCAAACACGTCCTCGTTATCGGTGGCGGTGACACCGGCAGCGACTGCATCGGCACAAGCAACAGACACGGTGCCGCTTCTGTCACTCAAATTGAAATCATGCCTAAGCCTCCCGTTGGCAAAAATCCCGCAACTCCTTGGCCTATGTGGCAAGTCGTCCTCAAGACAAGCTCAAGTCACCTTGAAGGCTGCGAACGTCGTTGGTGCCTCGCTTCTAACAAATTCATCGGCGAAAACGGCAAAGTCACCGGCGTTGAAGTGGAAGAAGTGGAATGGCTCCCTAATCCCGACGGCGGTAGACCTATCATGAAGCCAACCGGCAAAAAGGAAATTATCAAAGCCGACCTCGTGCTCCTCGCTATGGGATTTCTCAAGCCGGAACAGCCACAATTCCCTGAAAACGTTTTCGTCGCAGGTGACGCCGCCACTGGTGCGAGTCTCGTGGTTCGATGCATTGCCGCAGGTCGTAAAGCCGCAAAAGACATCGACAATTATCTCAAAAAATAACTTTTGATATTTTATTGTTTAGAGCCATTCGGGTTGTCCCCTTTGGCTCTTTTTTATTGCCGTTTCTTGTTAATTTGCCCAAATTGCCGTAACTTTGCATAAAATAGCAAAAAAACATGGCTTTAATCACAGACAAGAAAATATACCTCGCAAGCGCGTCTCCCCGCAGAAGACAGCTGCTACAAGAATTAGACATTGACATTCAACTCATCCAGCCCAGAGACATCGACGAAACTTATCCGGAAAACCTCAAAGCTGAAGACGTCGCTGAATTTATCTCTCGCGAAAAAGCTGCCGCTTACTTAGACGTCATCACCCCCGGGCAGATTATCATTACGGCTGACACTGTTGTTATTTGCGACGGTCAAGTGCTCGGAAAGCCTCACGGCGGTGAAAAGGCTGCCGCGGATATGCTTCACAAACTTTCTGGTAAAACTCACCTCGTTGTCACTGGCGTGTCTATCTTACAATCTTCTGGAATAACTTCTTTTTCCACCACCACAGAAGTCCATTTCGACACCCTCACTGACTCTGAAATAGATTATTACGTCACAAAATACGCTCCTTTCGACAAAGCCGGCGCTTACGGAATTCAGGAATGGATTGGATACATCGGCATCAAGGGCATCAATGGATGTTATTACAATGTCATGGGGCTCCCTCTTCACGATTTATATCGGCGCCTTTCCTCTATTTAAGTTTTATTTTTTGCCCTTTTATTGCAAATTTTGGTCAATATGGCAACAAACTTTCTTTATATTAAGAATATTCACTAAATTCGCAACCTAAAACTATATTTATCATGAACAAAAAACTATTTTCTCTCCTTGCTCTCGTAGCATTGACTCTTTTTTCCACCGTCGCGCAAAATCCTAAACGTGAATTTCGCGGTGCTTGGATTCACACCGTCCATCAGGGACAATATGCAAGAATGACGCCTGCTGAAACGCGTGATTACCTCACAAATCAGCTCGACTTGCTTCAGGAGGCTGGCGTTAATGCCGTCATTTTCCAGGTTCGCCCTTCTGCCGACGCATTTTACAAGTCAAGCCTCGAGCCTTGGAGCCGTTTCTTGACTGGCGTAGCTGGTAAAGCACCTGTTCCCGCTTGGGACCCGCTGCAATTCATGATTGAAGAGTCTCATAAACGTGGTATGGAACTTCACGCTTGGCTTAACCCTTACCGTGTTACCACTTCTAAAACTGAAGTTTTACCTAAAAACCATATTTACTACAAGCACCCTAACAGATTCGTCAAATACGACGGAAAAATGTATTTCGACCCTGGACTCCCTGAAAACCGTCAGTTCATCGAAGACGTCATTCTCGACATCATTACTCGATACGATGTAGACGGTATCCATATGGACGACTACTTCTACCCCTACCCCGTTGCCGGTGCTGACTTCCCAGACAATGCTTCTTACAATCGACTCGGCGACGGTATGAACCGTGGCGACTGGCGTCGACAAAACGTTGATATACTTATCGAAGACATTCACGATGTGATTACTGAAACTAAGCCTTGGATTCGATTTGGCGTTAGTCCTTTCGGCATCTGGAGAAATAAATCAAGCGACCCTCGTGGCAGCGAGACTAACGGACTGCAAAACTACGACGCCCTTTATGCCGACGTCCTTCTGTGGACTAAAAACGGTTGGTGCGACTATATGCTCCCTCAGCTTTACTGGGAACTTGAGCACCCTAAGGCTTCCACTCTCGTCCTCGCTAAATGGTGGAACGAAAACGCCAACGGTAGACACATGTATTTCGGTCAAGACGTAAACAAAACTATGGATAAGCCGGACCTCGCTCCTTCTACTGAAAAATCTCAGCTCAAGCATAAAGTCTCTCTCTCTCGTGAACTCCCGAACGTTCAGGGTAACTGCTGGTGGCCGGGATATTCTATTACTAAAAACTACCTCGGAGTAGCCGACTCGCTCGTAAACGATTTGCAGTCCACCATTGCTCTCGTTCCATCTTACCCTTGGATTAACTCTAAGGCGCCAGCTGCCGTTACTGGTGCTAAGATTGACGCTAACGTCATCTCTTGGGACAAACCTGCTATCAAAGGAAAGGCTACTGACGTCACTCACTTCGTCATCTACGCTTCAGACAGCGACGAAGCCGATTACGTCACTGCTGACCCTGAAAACATTCTCGCTATCACTTACGAAAACTCTTTTGAGCTCAATGGCTCAATTCCTAAATACGTATTTATCACCGCTCTGGACCGCGTTAACAACGAATCTACACCGGTGATGCTCAAGATTAAAGACTAATTTCAACAATGGGACTGATTTCCGTCATAATTCCGGTTTACAACGTTAAACGCTATCTGCACGAATGTGTGGATAGCGTTTTGCGCCAGTCCTACAAGTCTCTCGAAATTATTCTCGTTGACGACGGCTCTGACGACGGCTCAGGCGAAATTTGCGACAGATATGCTCGTTGCGACACCCGTATTAAAGTCATTCATCAAATAAACAAAGGGCTATCCGCTGCTCGAAATGCCGCTTTAGACATTGCCTCCGGTGATTACATCACTTTTGTGGACTCCGACGACCTTATCTCCGATTGCTATATCGAGTTTCTTCACAAAATCATTTCGCAGCACAATGTCGACATCGCCTGCGTAGATTTCTCTTCTGATAAGAACAAATTATGCAATTCCGCAGATAATATCGTTCCTCAGATTTTCTCCTCACAGCAGACTCTCCTCCAAATGCTTTATCAGAAAGGTATCACGTCGTCTGCATGGGGTAAACTTTTCCGAAAAAATCTCTTTGACAACGTCCGTTTCGCTGAAGGTTTACTTTACGAAGATTTGGAGATAACTCCCCGTATTTTCGAAAACGTCAAGAATGTCGCTTGGTGCAAAGTTCCTTTGTATTTCTACCGAAGAACTCCGGGTAGCATCTTGAATGTATTCTCTCTTAAGCGACTCGACGTTTTAGACATCGTTGATGGCATTTTCGCCAAATTCAAAGGCACAAGCCTCGAATCTGCTGCCCGCGACAGAAGATTTAGCGCCCATTTCAATATGCTTTGCCTTATTTATCAAAACAACACCGACGCTCCTGTCACCGTCGCGCGATGCTTCGACGTCATTTCTAAATCTCGACGATATGAACTCGCTGACTCTCAGGTGAGGCTGAAAAACAAGGTAGGGGCTCTTGCTTCTTACCTCGGATTGTGGTTTATTAAGTTTCTTGCCAAAACCATTTTGCGATGATTAGTGTTTATAAATAAAAACTTTTAGCGATGATTGGCGTTTCTATTGTGACATATCATACTTCTCTTGAGGAGCTGGGCAAATGCCTCTCTTGCCTCACATCGCATCTCATTTCTCAAATCTTCATCATTGATAACGGCTCGGAGAAGCGTATCGCTGACTTTGTATGCCAATATGAAAACACTGTGTATATCGCAAGCGAAAACCGAGGGTATGGTGCCGGACACAACATCGCCATCCGTCGCTCTATCGCTGCCGGATATAAATATCACCTCGTCATTAACTCCGACATTATATTTGACCATGAAATCATCGACCGTATCGCTGATTTCATGGACACTGACGATACCATTGGGCAACTCCACCCTAAAATGCTTAACCCAGACGGCTCGCTTCAATACACTGTCCGTCTGCTCCCTACTCCTCTCGACCTCTTCTGCCGCCGTTTTTTGCCGGCTTCATGGTGCAGAAATAGGCTTGACGAATACCTCCTTAAGCCCCTTTCCCACGACGTTGTGCAAGACATTCCTTATCATCAGGGAAGTTTCCTCTTTTTCAGAGTGGAAGCTCTAAACGCGGTTGGTCTTTTTGATGAACGTTTCTTTATGTATCCTGAAGACATCGACATCTCTCGTAGAATGCACAAAAATTTCAAAACTTTATATTATCCTTTCGAAACGGTAACCCACTTTCACCGAGCCGAATCTTACCGCAATGTGAAATTGCTCTGGATTCACATCGTAAACATCTTTAGGTACTTCAACAAGTGGGGCTGGTTTTTCGACCGGGAACGAGACTCTTGGAACTCTATCCTAAAATCTCGTTTCTCGCATAACTCTTAAAATGTAAAAAAGATGACTCAAGAAAAAGAACAAGAACAAGGAAAAGAACAAGAACAAGGAAAAGAACAAGTTAGGTTTTTCTCACCGGGATACGTTTTTTACGCTGCCCGTCAGGCTGTCAAGCGTCACGCTTCCGGTGGTAACGTACTTATCGGTGCTACTATTCTCGCACTAATCGTCGCTAACATTCCCGCTATCAGTGGATATTACCTCGACTTCTGCACTTGGGAAGTTTCACTGAAAATCGGCTCTTTCAATCTCTTCAGCCATGGTGGGGAGCCGCTTAACATGCTGCAGTTCATTAACGATGCTCTTATGGCTGTTTTCTTCTTCTCCATCGGACTTGAAATCAAGCGCGAAGTGATGGTTGGAGAGCTGTCTTCTTTCCGTAAGGCACTACTTCCTATCATTGCCGCTTGTGGAGGTATGATTGTGCCTGTCCTGATTTTCTCTTACCTCAGCGCCGGCACTGATTACACTCATGGCGCTGCCATTCCTATGGCTACCGACATCGCTTTTTCCATCAGCGTCCTCGCTATGCTCGGAAA
Organism: Muribaculaceae bacterium; assembly: GCA_051871335.1. Lineage (GTDB taxonomy): Bacteria > Bacteroidota > Bacteroidia > Bacteroidales > Muribaculaceae > CAJUPY01. The sequence continues at coordinate 24,956 of JBJECS010000007.1, forward strand.
GCGCGTGCCTATCTCTCTAAAAATTTTCCTCACCACTCTCGCGGTCGTTGACGACATTGGCGGTATCATTGTCATTGCCACCTGCTATTCCACTCACATCGACTATATCCCTATTCTCATCAGCTTCGGACTCCTCGTTTTGCTCTTCCTTGGCTCAAGAGCGAAAATTCAGAGCAAGGCTTTCTATTTCGGAATTGGCATTGCCGTTTGGTATCTTTTCCTGAACTCCGGAATACACTCCACTATCGCTGGCGTCCTCGTCGCTTTCACTATCCCCGCTAAACCGCTTTTCGACCCTCGTAAATACGTCCGCTCTATGCGTAACGCTATCTCACAGTTCACTGTCGACGACTACGGCGCTCTTAAAGAAAAAGTAACTCTCTCTACTAAGCAGCTGGACCTCCTTAAGCAGGTTGAATCTATGTCTGACAAAGTGATTTCACCGCTGCAAGACCTTGAAGACACTCTCCACCCTGTCGTAAACTATTTCATTCTTCCCCTATTCGCCTTCGCTAATGCCGGTATTTTCCTGCTTGACATGGACCCCTCTACTATTTTCGAAGGTGTAAGCCTCGCTGTCATTTTAGGTCTTGTTGTCGGCAAGTTTTTGGGAATTTTCTCCTTCTCTTGGCTCGCTATCATGTTGCGACTCACGCCTAAACCAGCCGGCTCAACATGGTCTATGATTGCTGCTGTATCTGTCCTCGGAGGTATCGGTTTCACCGTCTCTCTCTTCATTGCAAACCTTTCATTCGGCAACAACATCGAGCTCCTAAATCATGCTAAACTCGGTATCGTTGTTGGCTCTCTCCTCGCTGGCATCTTAGGATTTATCCTTCTCCAGTTCACAATGCCTAAACACAAAAAGGCCAACTCCTGAGTATCACAATAGCAAACCCTCTCTCCTCTATTTACACATCCTCCTGACTTTCACCACCTTATCGTAGGGACGTGATGCATCACGTCCGCCTATACCAACCACCCCCTCTATTCTCTATTCTCTATTCTCTATTCTCTATTCTCTATTCTCTGCCGCCATCCGGCAGGCTCGGAGAGCATGCTGTCATGCGTAAAGACCATGGCAAGGAGCGAAGCGACGACGCCTGGTCATATGCTATCCACCTACTTCGTGGCTCGGAGAGTCACGTTTTATGGTATCAATTCGTCGATAAACGATAAACCTTAAACGATAAACGCTTACCTCCTCTATTCTCTCCCTAAAACGGTGCTGACGAATCCGGTGTCAAATCTGCTGTTCCACCGGATAGCGGTGCTGCTGACGCAAACGGGTCTGAAGATGGGGCATCCCCCGTATTTATTGATGATGCAACCGTTGCAAGACCTGCCGACGGGTCATCCTCAGAGCCTGTCCAGTTTTCAAAGCGGGCAAACTGATTACGGAATCTCAGCTTCACGTCTCCCACTGCACCTGAACGGTGCTTTGCGATGATAAACTGCGCAAGACCGCGTATATCATTGCCCTGTGCATCGCGGTCAGACTTCAGATAATATTCCGGACGGTGGATAAAGCATACTATATCCGCATCCTGCTCTATCGCTCCGGATTCACGCAAGTCTGACAGCTGTGGTATTTTTCCGTCTGTTCGTGATTCCACAGAACGGTTAAGCTGCGACAGCGCTATTATTGGGATATTCAGCTCCTTTGCAAGCTGCTTCAAAGAGCGCGATATCATTGACACCTCCTGTTCTCGCGAACCGAACTTCATCCCGGATGCATTCATCAGCTGGAGGTAGTCGATTATTATCATCTTTATGTCATGCTCGCGCACCAGGCGACGAGCCTTTGTTCTCAGCTCGAAAATTGACAGGTTGGCGGAGTCGTCAATGTATAGCGGCGCGGAAAATAGGTTTTTAATGCGGGAGTTCAGCTTATCCCATTCATTTGAGGTCAGTGTACCGCTCTTTATTTTCTCGCCCTCTATCTCGCAGACATTACAGATTAGGCGGTTTACAAGCTGCAGGTTGGACATTTCAAGGGAGAACACCGCAATCGGAGTATTCAGGTTAACTGCCATATTTTTCGCCATCGAAAGCACGAATGCCGTTTTTCCCATTGCCGGACGGGCTGCGATAATTACCAGGTCTGAATTTTGCCACCCGGAAGTAACCTTGTCTATCTCTGAATACCCTGATTCAAGACCCGACAGACCAGACTGGCGGTTGGCGGCCTGCTGGATTTGCAATATCGCCTGCTCTATTACTGGGTCTATCTGCGTTACATCCTTTTTAACGTTGCGCTGAGATATCTCAAATAGCTTCCCTTCTGCCTCTTGCATCAAGTCATCTACGTCATTTGACTCATCAAACGCCTTCCCCTGTATTTCTGCCGCAAAATTTATCAGTTCGCGCGCAAGAAACTTCTGCGCTATTATGCGGGCATGATATTCAACGTGCGCTCCTGACGCCACGCGTGAAGTTAGCTCTGATATGAAAAGTGGACCGCCAACCTTGTCAAGCATATCCATTTGACGCAGCTTTTCAACAACCGTTAGCATATCGATTGGCTGCTGAGCTGCACCAAGCGACTGGATTGCCTCGTATATTATTTGATTTGAAGGCTCATAAAATGATGCCGGCTTCAGAATGTCACACACCGCTGAATATGCATCGCGCTCAAGCATAAGTGCTCCGAGAACTGCCTCCTCTATCTCCTTATCCTGGGGCAATATGCGTCCTCCCGTTTCATACATCGACTGATGCACCGGTTTTGTTGGGCGATACCATGATTTCTGCTGATTATTATCGTTTGCCATGTATTTTCCTTTTTCTAACTACAAAGATAAAACTTTTATTTTACTATCACAAATATTTTTTCACCAACCAAAAAACATTACTATTATCTATTCTCTCTATTATCTTTTCTCTAT
>JBJECS010000008.1:0-27524 GCA_051871335.1 Muribaculaceae bacterium
TCTGCCTTTCAAGAAGTTGGACTCACTCTTTCACGGTTTAGCGGACAGTAATAGTATTGATTTTTTCTGCAATTTGCGCAGTAGTCATGCCATGGCGAGCAGTTGCGAGGACAAAAACTATGGCATCCTCAAGTTTAATATTCAGTCTCATATTTTGATATTTTAGTATCCAGTCCATGACTGGCGTATTTAAAGTCACAATTTTGAAAAAAATCCATACCTGGGGCAAGATTATCATGCAAAAACATTTCACTGACAGAAGACTCACAGGCGTCGCGAATAAGCAGACCATAAAATCTCATGCCTCCATCTCGAGCGCCCTTAATCAGGTTCATGACATCATCAGACAGACCACCCCACCAGAAGTCTGAGATGATGAGAAAATCAGCACCATCGAAAATACGGGATAGACAGGCATATTCTTTCATTTTAGGCAGTCTGGAGAATACAAAGTCAAATAAGGCTTCCTCATCATTTCCTCCACCATAAGAAACCGAGAGGAAAGAGAGAAATTTCCTACGCTGAGCGGCAAGGTTTCGAAGCACGAAGAACGATACAGAAAAGGAATAGTTTATGACACAAACAGGCCGGCGCTCTTTTTGAGCAAAAACGGCTATTGCGTAAGCGAGTTTTTTGGCGGTCATTTCCGGGTTTCCACTCATAGATGAACTGGTGTCAATGCAAATGTAAATAGAACCTGACTTTAGTTTTCCTTTATCTGTAGAATGAGAAGCCGTAGCGAAAACTTGTAGCCTTCGCTGCACAAAACGCTGCAAAAAGACTTTTTCCGCATCTCTCTCCGCAAGCATAGCTAACTCGATAGGCAAAAGACTGTTGAGGTCGTTTCCCATTGTTATTCCGGAAATATCGCTGCGCGATGCGTTTAGAAATTTTCCCTTAGAGGCTACACTTTCACCACCACGGCGTCCAATTTTACGAGCGAGTTCAACGACGGAGGGGTCGATGCTATTCAGGAAATCAATATCTGTCTGATGTTCCTCACCCTTAGCGCCCTTAGCGTTTGTTTTAGCAGAACTGACAATGTCTTTCATTTCGACAGGAAGGGAAGCCTGATTAATACCCTTGCTATTGTTTGTCAAATCCCGAGCGGCTCCATGCGCCACACCCATCTTGATATCATTAAACTCAACATCATTCTCCTCTCCCTCATCGCCAGAGATACCAAATTCTTGCTCAATTTCAGATTTTTCATCCATGGAAAGAGTGAATATGTGTTTAATGAGCCAATTAGTAAGAAATTCTTCTTTTTTCTCCGTAATGAGCTTTATATCTTGCCACTCCTCCGCAGAAATAGAATCAATAAACTGTTTTACAGAAATTTCGGCATATTTACGCCAGAAATAGTCATCTTCAAGTACAGATGTAAACCTGACGTCTCCAACAATATCGCGAATCAGACCATAAATAGGAGCTTTTGGAGTCTTTACAGAGTCTAAAACACTGGTTATATAAGGAGAATTACGATGGTTAATAGCGATATTCACCATCTTATTCAGATATTTTTCATGAGTCTTTTTCATAGGGCAAGAAGACGTTTTTTATATACGGATAATACGGATTTCAGCTGCCTATGCCTTTCAGAAAAGCAAGTGAAAATATTATCGTCAATAGTTTTAAAAATGCTACTCTCAAGCATTTCTATATCGCCGTTCATATTTTCCACAAAAGCACGGCTCTGCTCATTGTCTGAGACAGTACAAAGAGGATAGCTGAAATTGTTTATGCATACGTATCCCTCTTTGAAAAAGCGGATGGCATATTGCCCGACAGCCTTCAAGACGATGCGATTATCTGCGGTTTCCGACCCAAAGAAAATTTCATTAGGGTTGCTTCGAATTTTATTGTAGTCGCTGATAGCGATTTTTAATGGTATACCGTCGCATTTAATCACATAATGCACACCATTAGGAGAATATAGACTCTCATCCGACTTTTTTCCGGCAACTTGCCGTTTATTACCTTTGTACTTCTCAAAAATGTCTTTAAATAGGGCGGCTACAACTGTTTCGTTTACTATACTTTCAACTTTTTCGATTTGAGAATCCGCATTCCACAGAATATGTGAGAGAATAAGCAGGTCGCTGAGATTTACCTCAGTCCTGTCGTTTAATAACGCAGATGCTTGCATGACTTTAACAGCCTTTTTCCATCGGCGGTCAGACACATAATACAGCGAACTATCTTCTTCATCGACAGAGTTTGTGTCTTTTGACGCATTAGCTTTATCACTCATTTTTTGCCTAATGGCGAATAGTGTGTCAAGTACCGTTTCAGGAATTTTTATTTTGCTGATTTTCTGCTGAATATCCTTATATTCTTCGTTTGTTACAGACTCAAAAGGGAAGGATTGCTGCAGGTTATTTCCTGGAGAAACGAGGCGGAAGAAATTATGTTTGTCCTGAATAGGATTTACCACATAACGGATAAGGAAACGGTCCCATAGAGCCTCAAGTCCCTCACCCTGTGCCGGGAGTTCGTTAGAAGCGGCAATTACGCCCTTAAGCGGCAGATGAATTTCACGATTTCCGTTTAGATATATTTTCTCGTTAAGGACGGTGAGGAGAGAATTTTGGATGGCAGGACCTGCTTTCCATATCTCGTCAAGGAAAACAACCTCGGCTTCCGGTAGAAAACCGGATGTAACACGTTCAAAACAGTCAGAGTCTTTGAGTTTTGAAATGCTTACAGGTCCGAAAATCTCGTCTGGCGTAGAAAAGCGAGACATGAGGTATTCAAATACAGTGGCATTGCAGAAGGCAAGCTTTAATCGTCGGGCAATCATAGATTTCCCCACTCCGGGCAGACCCAGAAGGAATATGCTTTCACCGGAAAGAGCAGCGAGCAGGCTGAGAGCAAGAGCCTCATCACGCTCAAAAGTGCCGGATTTCATAGCATTTAGCAGTGTGGTGATTTTCTGTTTCATTTTGCTAAAAAGGAAGCTGTCCTTTCAGCAAAAGGTTTGGCAGCGAAGATTGTAATCTCTCGCACAAGTGTGTGTTCGTTCATATAAGTGTGTGTTTTGTATTAGTAATATCAGAAAATGAAAGGGTCATAGAGCCACAACCGGCTCTATAACCCGTCAATGTGCCAATCAGGCACTATTCGTTAAGCGTAGAGGGCTTTCATGATGTCGTTGATATGGTCGTCAACAACATTGATAGCGGTAGAGAGCATAACTCCAACCATAGTCTCGTTGATTGAGCGATTATCAACAGTAGCGGAGCAACGAACAGCCAACTCACCATCGCGAGGGTCTACGTAAATAGATCCAAAAAGGATATCGTAGTTGATTTGGTTCAAGATAGGCAGAACCTTGTCAATTTTGTTTTTAGGGATATTGTGGCTTGGATATACAAAAACGCAAAACCATTCTTTTTCCTCATTGTAAACAATGCGAACATTCACTTTATCATTGTCTAAAGTGAACCCCATGGTGAAAACACATTTTTCAGCGTCGAAATCGTAGTGATATTCATTGCTATCAAGAAATCCCTTGATAGTGGCGGCGATAAGAGTGTCGCCGGAAAGATTTTTCATTAGTGACATAGTAGCATCAAAAATTTTTCGGTTATTACTACTACAAAGATACACCTTTTTTCTGAATTATATCATAAATAGGAAAAAAAATTTAGCTTAGCTATTAAATTTGGATAAATTTGGCGTATCTTTGCAGTGTAAAAGCATGTAAAACACTAAAAAGATTTAATGGAAAGTACAAGACAAGCAAAAATCGCAAGACTAATTCAAAAAGAACTCAGTGAAATATTCCGTGAGCAGACAGCAAAGACCCATGGAGTAATCGTATCGGTCAGTGCGGTGAGAGTATCACCTGACCTAAGCATCGCGCGCGCCTATCTGTCTGTTTTCCCTTCAGAAAAAGGACAGGAAATAATAGAGAACGTAAATCGCACATCGAAGACAATCCGCTATGAGCTTGCGGGCAAAGTAAGGCATCAGTTGCGCAAGACACCTGAGCTATTCTTCCATATTGATGATTCTTTGGACTATCTGGAGAATATCGATAACCTACTGAAAAATGATGGCGTGAAGCCTAAAGAAGATAATAGCGAGGGGGAAAAATAAGCGCATCATGTCTTTACCGCTGAAGATAGCCCTGCGATACTTATTTTCCCACAAGCAGCACAATGCTGTGAATATCATATCGATGATATCGGTGGGCGGAGTTGCCGTGGCATCAATGGCAATGGTGATAGTATTGTCAATCTTCAATGGTTTTGAGAGTCTTTCAGAGCGTCAGCTGTCGCAGTTGGCACCACCTCTGCAAGTCACTCCTAAGACAGGCAATGTGATAGCAAATGCAGACTCAGTTGCAGACATTATCTCCCACACCAGTGGCGTAAGTGCTGTTGAGCCAATAATATGCCATCAGGCACTTGCCGCAGTTGATAATGTTCAAGTGCCGGTAAACATTATCGGAGTAAGTGACACTTATCCTGAAAGGACTCACCTGTCCGATGTGATAGTAGATGGAGATGAAACTATCACGGCAGACTCTACATTCAACTACGCCGTGCTGAGCGCGGGGGTGGCGATAGACCTGAATATCCGTCCGCAAGCGTATAAGTTTGTGGACATCTATGTTCCGCGACGGGAGGGGAGAATAAATACGGCAAATGCGTCAAATTCTTTTCGCAGCGAGTCTTTTGTGGTATCAGGGGTTTATCAGCTGATGCACGACACCTACGACACAGACATAATCCTTCTGCCGATAAAGCGCGTGAGAGAGTTGCTGGACTTTGACAGCATCGCCGCGACTGCGATAAACGTATATACAGATAATGCTGCAGCCACCCAATCTCTTCTACAACAAAGCATTAGAGGCTATGATGTGAAAAACCGCATACAACAGGAGGAGGCGTCGTTTAAGATGATTTCCATAGAAAAGTGGGTCACATTCCTAATGCTTACGTTTATCCTCATAATAGCCTCGTTTAACATTATTTCCACTATATCTATTTTGATAATAGACAAGGAACCTAATATGTCAATACTGAGTGCAATGGGCGCTACAAAGAGTATGATAAAGCGGATTTTCATATACCAGGGGTGGCTGATAAGCGTAGCGGGAGGAATCATAGGAATAGCACTTGGTGTGATATTGTCGCTAATCCAACAATATTTCGGGATAATAGGTCTTTCCGCCTCATCCACTGCAAATCTGTCGGTAGATGCGTATCCTGTAGTGGTATCACTTGTCGACATTTTGATAGTAGCGGGCGTGATAATTGTCACCGGTACTATTACCGCCTTTGTCGCCGTCAGGAGATGAAAAATAAACACAAACGCTGCGGAATGTGTCAAAAGAATGAGATTCCGCAGGCTTTAACACAATATTGAGAAAGCAAATCTTACAAAATAATTAACCGAAAAGAATTTCACAATAATCTGCAATAAATGTGGCATATTGAAAAAAGTTTCGTAACTTTGTGGGATAAAGCAAAATATGCGCAAAAAAAATGGTGAAACGACTTGACTATTACGACGTGATAAAAGGGCTTGCCATATTTATGGTGGTGGTTGGTCATGTGGTGACGATGTGCATACGGGATATTGATAACGCATTTATATTCAAGTTTATAGCACAGACTCACATGCCTCTGTTTTTCTTTGTCAGCGGATATTTCACATACAAGGCGTTGGCGGAGGGAGACGGACGGGTGAAGGAGGAATTTTTGCAGCCAAGCCTTCTAAAACGCATGCGCCAGCTGCTGATACCGGCACTTGTAATGGGCGCACTGTGGTATTTTTACTTTCCTCATAGCGGTATTCAATCTCCTATGGGAACAACAGTCAAGGATATGCTGCTGAGCGAATGGAAAAACGGTTATTGGTTTCCGCCTGTTTTGTTCCTGATAATTGTGGTGTATTACGTATTCTCCATTCTTGTAGGCGCATTGCGGTCAAATATGACAATATACGTCACAGCCGCCCTTGTATGGATACTGCTTTTGCTTGGGGCGAATGGGATGCGCGAAGACCTTTGCAACTTGTTCTCACTGAAACTTGTGGCAGAGTTTTATCCAATATTCATTCTTGGAGTTTTTGCCAGGAGGCATGAAAAGGCGTTCAACAGAATGAGGGATAGCGGGATTGCGCAGACGGTGGCACTGATAGTTGGAGCGCTGTCGCTATATGTGATAATATACCGCTGGGAGTTCAGTTTTATGGTAGAGGATATGGTAGCTGTAATTATGCCGGTATATCATGTTTGCATAGTGATAATTGCGGTGGCATTGGCAAAGAAATTTTGCGCAGCATACGAAGACAGTAAGATAAAAGTCTGCTTTTCTCACGTTGGGCAGAAAAGCCTTGAAATATACCTCCTCCACTACTTTTTCCTCTTTCCCATGCCATTTCTTCAGGAGCCGCTGCGCGAAATGGGGTTGGGAATAACTCCGATTCTCGTGGTGGCAATACCGATTGCAGCAGTTGTAGTAATACTGACGCTTGGCATAAATCAGGCAATATCCCTGAGTCCTTTTTTATCCTCAATAATGACAGGAAAAATAAGCAAATGAAGCGGCGAGTACTCATAAACACCCACTATATGCCAATAGGCGGCGCAGAACGTGCGTTGCTGGGGTTATTGAGTGCAATAGATTACGATGAATATGATGTTGATTTGTTTATAAACCGGCATGAGGGAGAATTGATGAAAAAAATTCCGGCAGGAGTAAATCTTGTGCCTGAAGATAAGACATATCGCCTGGTGTTGGGTCCGCTGTCAGAGTCGCTAAAGACAATGAATATCCGTATAGCCCTGGACAAGATTTCTTACCGTCTATCGCACGCACGCTATCGCTTGCTCAATCCTCTGAAAGAGGCAAAGGATGATTTCACAGAGTTTGACTTGCTGTGGAAAAAGGCTATTCGCCATTTGCCGTCGCTGGAGAGGCTCGGACACTATGACGCAGCCATAAGTTTTATCATGCCTCACTATGTAGTAGCAAAGAAAGTTGATGCTGACGAGAAAATAGCCTGGATACACACCGACTATACGGCTGTTTCAGTTAATCAGGCGTCAGAATTAGCGGTGTGGAGCGCGTACGACAAAATAGTTGCAATCTCTGAAGCTGTGCGAGAGAGTTTCGCAAAGGTATTTCCGCAATTATCAGGCAGACTCGTCACTATTCCCAATATTGTATCGGAAGAGCTTATCCGGAATGAGGCGGGGAGAGAAATTCCTGAAGGATTTGCCTCAGGTGGACTTAACATCCTGTCAGTAGGGCGGATATGTTTTGCAAAAAACTTTGAGACAATACCTGATACGGCTGCTATACTCAAGGCTAAAGGCTTGAATTTCCGCTGGTTTATCCTTGGTCCCGGAGACTCATCGCAAATAATGGCACTTGCCGCTGAAAAGGGCGTAAGTGAAAACGTAATTGCGCTTGGCAGCCGAGAAAATCCTTACCCTTATATAGCACACTGTGATATCTACGTTCAGCCGTCGAGATATGAGGGGAACTGCGTGAGCGTGGAAGAAGCAAAAATTTTCGGCAAAGATATTGTTGTAACCCCCTATCCTACTGCAACATCTCAAATAGAAAATGGTGTAAACGGCGTTATTGCAGATAGCCATAGTACGGAAGACTTGGCAGAAGCAGTGTTAAAAGTGACTCGTGACAAGTCAAGAGGAACAAGTCAAGAGGGACAATTTAGGAGGAGCACGGGAGAGGTCAATAGTAAAGAACTGATAAAAAATTTGCTGCCATGATACCGAAGAAGATACATTATTGCTGGTTTGGTGGCAAGGATTTGCCGAGAAGCGTCAGGAAATGCATTGATTCTTGGCGAAAATATCTACCTGGCTTTGAAATAATACGCTGGGATGAAACAAATTATGACCTAAGTTCAAACCGCTATGCTTCAGAGGCATACTCAGCCGGAAACTATGCGTTTGTGAGCGATGTAGCTCGACTGAAGGCACTGACGGAACATGGAGGAGTATATTTTGATACCGATGTGGAAGTGGTGAAAGATTTCACACCACTGCTTGTACACGATGCCATCTTGTGTTTTGAGGGAACTCAACACATTGCGACCTCGACAATGGGGTGCGAGGCACATCATCCGCTGTTTGAAGAATTTTACGAGACGTATTGCAACGCCAAGTTGCATAAACCTGATGGCACGATTGATACAGACACAAACGTAGTACGTCTTACGTCGCTCCTGAAAAGTCACGGACTGAAACAAGACGGCACCATGCAGAAAATTGCCGGGGCAACGATATTTCCCAATGAATATTTTTCTCCATACGACTATATTGACGGACGGCTCCGCGCCACAGAAAACACTTACTCAATCCACTGGTATTCACAGTCGTGGCTTGGCATAAGCGGGATGAGAAGATTTGTATCACAGATTTATCACCGCCTACGAGGCATAAAACTTAAATGATACTATGCTGGGCGAATATTTTTCTACCGAATATTGGCTATATGCCATCATCGCAATCACAGCCATCTGCTTTGTGAGCAACGTGTCTCAAAGCAGCGACCGGGTGGTGTATGGCAACCATAGCAGCTCGTGGGGATGGATTTTGGTGATATTGTCGATTATTTATATCGGTTTGCGTCCGCTGCATATGTATGGTGACTCTTGGCTATACTCGACAATGTTTCGGCTTGTTCAGACGGGAGTTTGGCAGACCCTTGACACAGCAGAATCAGAGTGGCTGTGGAATGACATAGAATTTTTCTTTATCCACTACAGCACCTGCCAGATGTGGTATTTGTTTATCGCGTTTGTGTATATCGGCTTTATGGCGTGGGCGATAAAGCGGTGGATACCGAAAAATTTCACGACGGCGATAATATTTGCGTTTACGGCAATGTCATTTCATGCATATGCGACAAATGGAATAAGAAACGGAATGGCAACGTCAATAATGATGCTGGGCATGTCGTTCCTGTTTACGGAAAAAAGGCGATACCTTCCGGCAATAATATGTGCCATAGCAGGCACCGCAATCCACAGCAGCACTGCAATAGTGGCAGTAGGCGCATTCCTTGCCTTATATTTCAACAACGCAAAAACCAATACCTACATCTGGATATTCTGTGTGTTGATAAGCTTAATCAGCTCTGACTTTATCGTAAACCTGCTGACAAACATTATGGGCAGCGACCGTATGGCATACTACTCCGGACTGACAGAAAATGTGTATCAATCAAAAGGATTACGATATGACTTCATACTTTTCAGTTCAGTGCCTATAATCCTCGGCTGGATAGTGTGCGTGAAAAATGAGCTGCGCGACGGGGTGTATGAATACATCCTTGCGACGTACACGATAGTAAACAGCGGATGGGTTCTGATAAACACAATCGCGTTTTCAAACCGATTTGCCTACCTGTCTTGGTTTTTATACCCGATAATCCTGGCGTACCCATTTCTAAAATTCAGATTTATGGACTATCAGTCCAGAATGATAGGTATTCTGCTATTGTTTAACATCGCCACAATCCTCTTTCTGACATGATGAAAACACTGACTATATTCACACCAGCCTATAATCGCGCCCACACCCTTCAGCGGACGTATCAAAGCCTTTGCCGCCAGACGTGCAAGGACTTTGAGTGGCTCGTAATTGACGATGGGTCAAGTGACGGGACTCGTGAATTAGTGGCGAGATGGATAGATGAGGCGAAAATAGACATCCGCTATATCTACCAGGAAAATCAGGGGATGCACGGGGCGCACAATACGGCATATCATAATATCAGCACAGAACTGAACACCTGCATAGACAGCGACGACTATATGCCGGATGATGCGGTGGAGAAAATCATTACAACATGGCGAAAATATGGCAGCGACCGCTTTGCGGGACTAATGGGATATGACATCAGGCAAGACGGGACAATTATTGGCACGGAATTTGCAGATAACCTTGTACCTCTATCCCTGACAGACTTTTACCGAAGCGGTGGCAAAGGCGACCGTAAGCTGGTGTATAGAACAGACATCATAAACCGCTACCCAGATTACCCACTATTTGAGGGAGAACGTTATGTAGGTCTTGACTATAAATATTCGCTCATTGACTGCGACTACCCGCTACTCACACTAAATGAGCCTCTTGTAGTGGTGGAATACCAGACAGACGGGTCAAGCAATTCCATGTATCGCCAATACTGGAACAACCCGCGCGGGTGGTGTTTTTACCGAAAACATAAGATGAAAATGGCGCAGACATATGCACGACGTTTCCGCGAAGCAATACACTACGTCAGTTCATCGCTCCGAGCCGGCGATATGAGATTTATCTCTCATTCGCCCTACCCTACCATGACAACACTTGCAATCCTCCCGGGCATTGCATTGTATTTATTCACATATATCCAAGTATTATTCCAAAGAAAAATGAAAACGTCTTAATCTATGAAAATATTACATGTCATAACAACCTTATTTACCGGCGGAGCAGAACGCCTAATAGTAGACCTAATGCCACGATTCATGGCAGCGGGACACACGGTGGAAGTGCTTGTTTTCTATCCAAAGGAAACACCATTTGCGCAGAAATTGCGAGATTCAGGCATCACAATCCACTACCTGAACTGCAAAAAAGTATATTCTCCGCTAAACGTATTTCGCCTGAAGAAATACCTTGATGGATACGACATAATCCATACCCACAACACAGCGTGCCAGTATTATGTAGCCCTTGCAGCCCGGATATTCGGAACGAAGGCACGACTGTTTACGACAGAGCACAACACAACAAACCGCCGGCGAAACATGCCGCTGATGAAGTATGTAGACAAGGGGATGTACCGCATGTATGAGCATATAATATCCGTGTCTGACGCCACCACTGCAAATCTACGGGAGCATATAGGCATTAACGCCAAAATCACCACGATAAACAATGGCATCAACCTATCCCGGTTTGACATGCCGCAAAACCGCGACCCGAAGATTGTGCAACTGGTGATGATAGCCGCATTCCGCCCTCAAAAAGACCAGGACACAGTGGTTCGCGCCATGAAACTACTACCTAAAAACGTGAGGCTCATACTGGTGGGTGAAGGCAATCGCAGACCGCTTGTAACGAAACTCGCACAAGACATCCATGTAGATGACCGAGTGGTTTTCACCGGAGTGGCAACAAATATCTCAGAAATCCTCCTGAGCAGCAATATTGTAGTTCTATCTTCACACTGGGAAGGCTTTGGTCTTGCCGCGGTGGAAGGTCTTGCCGCCGGGTGCCCGATAGTTGCAAGCAACGTAGAGGGACTTAGAGACATCGTGGGCGACGCAGGTCTATTCTTCACACCCGGCGACGAAAAGGCACTGGCAGAAGACATAATGCGGCTGATAGAAGATACTGCACTGTATGACGCCCTTGCCACAAAGGCACTCTCTCGCGCCAAAATATTTGACATTGACAATACAGCAAAACGATACCTTGCTCTATATGAATCCTGAAATATCCATAATCCTCCCTTGCTATAACGTCAGTCGCTGGGTTGAAAAGTGCATAAAATCTATATTAGCAAACGATTTCACAGACTATGAGGTGATATGCATAAACGACGCCTCCACAGATGACACACTTCTGCATCTGCAGCGATTTGCAAACATCGACAGCCGCGTGAGAATTATCGACCTGAAGAAAAATGGAGGGCTCGCCAACGGCAGGCGAGTAGGGATTGAAGCTGCAAAGGGCAAATATATAGCCTTTATCGACCCGGATGACTTTGTGGAGCGTGACTACCTTTCAACACTGTATAAATACGTCCAGGCAGACAAGAGCTTAGACGTGGTAATTATGACACACGCCTACAAAGAGTATAAATTTCTGCCAAAAATAGTGTCTGGCTCGGTAGCGGAATATGTAAAAGACCTGTATGGTAAACCGATTGAGCTCACACCCACGCATAGGCTTATGGATACCTTTCTCGGCAGGACAGTGTGGAGTATCAGCGCATGGTGTAAACTATACCGCGCAGAAGTATTGAAAAATCTGCCTGTGATAACAGTATTTTATCAGGAAGACCTCCTCCTGAACCTATACGCATCTCCACGAATAAAGCGTATTGTATTTATTGATGATGTGAAATACCACTACCGCTCAGGAGGTGGGTCAGCGACAAATCCACGTGTACTACAGGATTTTGTGGAGGTAATCCGTCTTAAAAAGCGGTGGGCAGAAGACAATCTGCCGGACTATGAGCGCCACTATCCGTGGCTGTGCTTTGAGCTGAAAAACATAATATATGGCTATCTCTCCCGAGCAATAACCTCAGGAAAGAGCGCTGAGGAAATAAAGGCTGTTTATGACTCAGTAATAAATCAGTCACACCTGGATTTCCTTGCAACAACCAAAGACAGTGCTCCGGACTCATACTCATCCGAGGATTTTCAGGCAATCCTATCCGGAGATTTTGCCAGGATTCTGGCAAGGGCAAAGGCGAGAGTGCCAAGGTTTCAAAAATTAATGGATACTGTAAAA
The DNA here is from genome assembly GCA_051871335.1 of Muribaculaceae bacterium. Lineage (GTDB taxonomy): Bacteria > Bacteroidota > Bacteroidia > Bacteroidales > Muribaculaceae > CAJUPY01. Next base: position 12,506 of record JBJECS010000008.1, read on the forward strand.
AGGCTATTGTCGTATTGATAAAAAAAGAAAATGATATATCGTCGTTACATAAAGCGAATAATAGACTTCCTGGTGGCTTTCACTGCACTTGCAGTTCTTTCGCCTGTGATATTGGTATTGTGGCTGTGGCTAAGCATAGCGAACCATGGCGGAGGGGCATTTTTCACTCAACAGCGACCCGGGCTTCATGGAAAAATCTTCCGTATTTATAAATTCAAGACAATGAACGACGAGCGGGATGAAAAAGGCAATTTGCTGCCGGATGAAGAGCGACTCACCTCAGCAGGCCGATTTGTTAGAGCAGCATCTCTTGACGAGCTTCCTCAGCTGTGGAACGTTTTGCGAGGTGAAATGTCGCTTGTAGGACCACGTCCATTGTTGCCTCAGTATTTATCGCTATACACTCCAGAACAAGCACGCCGCCACGACGTAATGCCCGGCATCACAGGGTGGGCGCAGATAAACGGCAGAAATGCCATTTCATGGGGAGAGAAATTCAAATATGATATTTATTATGTCGACCATCTGTCGTTTATGCTTGATTGTAAAATACTGTTCGTGACAGTGAAGAAAGTGTTTGTGCGCGAGGGGATTTCTCAGGAAGGACGCGCCACAATGGATTTTTTTGACGGGACAAATTAAAAAAAATCAAAAAAATCTGACAAAAATTTTGATAATTCAAGAATGTATTATAAATTTGCAGCTGAAAACAAAAAAGAACTATAAAAATGAAATACTTCTACACATCCATGGCATGTTGTTGCTGTTGTTCCGAATCAAGGTATTGGCTCGGACAATTGGTCGTGTAGAATAGTAAGAATATATTTCTCACAATATAAGACCAAGTCGCCTTGCCAATACCCGGTAAGGCGACTTTTTTTGTATGATATTACTAACCATTTTAAATACATAACAATTATGATTTACTCATCAATTACAGAACTAATCGGACGTACTCCACTGGTGGAGATAACCGGATTTGAAGGACAAAAAGCAAGAATTGCAGTAAAAGTAGAGGCATTTAACCCGGGCGGAAGCGTAAAGGACCGTATAGCCCTCGCCATGATAGAAGACGCGGAGGCAAAAGGGATACTAAAGCCAGGTGCAACAATCATTGAGCCGACAAGCGGAAACACAGGCGTAGGACTGGCATGGGTAGGTGTAGCAAAGGGCTATAATACAATCCTGACGATGCCGGACACGATGAGTGTAGAACGCCGCAATCTGCTGAAAGCATCCGGAGCGAAGCTGGAACTCACCCCCGGCGCAGAAGGCATGAAGGGTGCCATAGCAAAGGCAGAGGAATTACGCCAGTCAATACCCGGAGCGGTGATTTTAGGTCAGTTTGTCAATCCTGCCAATCCGGCAGTCCATGAGCGCACAACCGGTGAGGAAATCTGGAAAGACACCGATGGCAAAGTTGATATTTTCGTGGCAGGCGTAGGCACAGGCGGCACGGTGAGCGGCACCGGAAAGGCACTTAAAAAGCATAACTCAGCAGTGAAAGTGGTTGCAGTAGAGCCGTTTTCTTCAGCAGTGCTAAGCACAGGCGTTGCAGGAAAACACAAAATCCAGGGAATAGGCGCGGGATTTGTACCACAGACCTATAATGCGGAAGTAGTAGATGAAATATTGACTATAAAGGATGAGCAGGCATTTGACGGAGCAAAGTCACTGGCACGGAAGTTTGGCTTGCTGGTGGGCATATCATCAGGAGCATCGTTTTCAGCGGCTCTTGAGCTTGCAAGAAGAGAAGAAAATGCAGGAAAGCTCATCGTAGCTCTACTTCCAGACACAGGAGAGAGATATTTGTCAACGTCATTATTTGACTAATTATGAAATCACCATCTGTACAACAGCTTGAGCGGCTAATGGAGCTTGTCCGCTATGTAATCTTCCCTGATTACAGCGACGTGCCATCGTGGACCAACGGCGAGGAGGCAATAAAGTGTATCCTCGCCGACCAGCTAACGACCGTAGGAATAGCGGAAAGCGACAGAGTGGCAGATGACTTTGTGTCGTCATTGCCGGAGATTTCACGCCTTCTACATACCGACGCTGATGCCGTAATGCACAGCGACCCTGCAGTGAAGAGCATGCAAGAAGTTATACTTTGTTATCCGGTAATAACGGTGATGATACATCATCGCACCGCTCATCAGCTACATCTGCAGGGTGTTCCTATCATTCCCCGAATAATATCAGAAATAGCACATTCCGCGACTGGGATAGATATCCACCCTGCAGCACAGATAGGTGAATATTTCAGCATAGACCATGGCACGGGTGTAGTGATTGGCGCAACGAGCATAATCGGAAACCATGTGATGCTGTATCAGGGAGTGACCCTTGGAGCCAAAAACTTCACCTACGACAGCCACGGTGTCCCAGTTGACCTGCCACGCCATCCAATCCTTGAAGACCATGTAACGGTTTATTCAAACACGTCAATCCTGGGACGGGTGCGCATAGGTCATCACACCATTGTGGGTGGTAACGTATGGCTCACACATGATGTTCCAGCCCATTCACGCGTGCTCCAGAGCCGAGCAATCGAAGAACCGTATTTTCAAGACGGGGCAGGAATTTGACTATGATTTGTAACAAATTACAGCCAAAGCGTGATTAACAGTAGTTTACATTATATTGCATAGAATGATATAGATTTAACCTAAAAATACATTTTAGAGAAATAATTAACCAAACACAACAATAAATAACTATTATTTGCACTTTATTTAGGTCTTATATGAAAAAATACTTGTACTTTTACACGCTCAAACGAAAAGAGCACCAATAAAAGGAAATATAAACTTAAATAAAACAATAAAAAACTTATCATTCATTATGAGTAATGTAGCAAAAGCCGAAGGTAAACTCGGCGTATTAGTTGTCGGTCTTGGAGCAGTAAGCTCAACATTCATGACCGGTGTATTGATGGCGCGTAAAGGATTAGCCAAACCTGTCGGCTCAATGACCCAATACGATAAAATCCGCGTAGGACAAGGCGAAGAAGCAAAATACCTGCCATACAACGAAATCGTTTCAATCGCAGACCTTAAAGACATCGTATTCGGTGCATGGGACGTATATCCAGCAAATGCATACGAATCAGCAATCAACTGCGAGGTATTGAAGGAAAAAGATATCGAGCCGGTAAAGGACGAACTCGTAAAAATCGTACCTATGAAGGCAGCCTTCGACCACAACTACGCAGCACGCCTTGATGGTGACAACGTAAAGGACGCAAAAGACCGCTGGGACATGACGGAGCAAATCCGCGAAGATATCCGCCGCTTCAAGGCAGAAAACGGATGCGCACGTATCGTTGTTCTTTGGGCAGCTTCAACAGAGGTTTACGTACCAGTAAACGAGAAAATCCACTATCATCTTGCAGACCTTGAGGCTGCAATGAAGGCAGACGACAAAGAACACATCGCACCATCAATGTGCTATGCATACGCAGCACTGAAGGAAGGCGCTCCATTCATCATGGGTGCACCAAATACAACAGTTGACATACCTGCAATGTGGGAACTTGCAGAACAGACAAAGATGCCAATCGCAGGTAAAGACTTCAAGACAGGTCAGACACTTGTAAAATCAGGTTTCGCTCCAATCATCGGCACTCGTTGCCTCGGTCTTTCAGGCTGGTTCTCAACAAACATTCTTGGCAACCGCGACGGTCTTGTACTTGACGAACCTGCAAACTTCCGTACAAAAGAGGTCAGCAAGCTCTCAACTCTCGAGTCTATCCTCGTACCGGAAAAACAGCCGGACCTTTACACTAACTACTACCACAAGGTACGTATCAACTACTATCCTCCACGCAACGACAACAAGGAAGGCTGGGACAACATCGATATCTTCGGCTGGATGGGCTACCCAATGCAGATTAAGATTAACTTCCTCTGCCGCGACTCAATCCTCGCAGCTCCTCTATGCCTTGACCTCGTACTCCTGAGCGACCTCGCAGCTCGCGCAGGACGCTTTGGCACTCAGCGTTTCCTCAGCTTCTTCCTCAAGAGCCCAATGCACGACTATACAAAGAATGAGGTACCTGTAAACCACCTCTTCCAGCAGTATGTAATGCTCAAGAACGCTATCCGCGAAATGGGTGGCTATCCAGCTGACGAGGCAATCGACTAATCCCCCCCTATTGTAAGACTATACAGACCTTACATAAATCAAAAATCAGAACTTCCGCTCAAAAAAGCTTGGGCGGAAGTTTTTTGCTTATGTGAATAATATTTATACATTTGCAAAGTAATAATTTATAGCTCCGGAATTGCTTTACGCAAATGGCAAAGCAATATGAAAGCAACCATAAGCAAAAACAAAAAGTGCTGCACACCGAAACAGTGAGCAGCACTTTTTGTTAGTGAGATATCTTAGTCGTAAAAGGCTTAGAGAGCTTTGTCCTTAGAGCCGAGTACGTTTTCGATTTTGTGTTTGTAAAGTTTCTCCATGTTGTCGCGAGCAGGACCGAGGTATTTACGAGGGTCAAATTCAGCTGGTTTTTCAGCGAAAACGCGACGAATAGCAGCAGTCATAGCAAGACGGCTGTCAGAGTCGATGTTGATTTTGCAAACAGCGCTTGCAGCAGCCTTACGGAGCTGTTCTTCAGGAATACCGATAGCATCAGGAAGTTTACCACCAAACTTGTTGATAGTGTCAACTTCTTCCTGTGGAACAGAAGAAGAGCCGTGGAGCACGATAGGGAATCCGGGGAGCTTTTCCATAACGGCATCGAGAACGTCGAAAGCCAGTGGAGGTGGAACGAGCTTTCCTTCTTCGTTGCGAGTGCACTGCTCAGGAGTGAATTTGTAAGCTCCGTGAGAGGTACCGATAGAGATAGCGAGAGAGTCGCAACCGGTGCGAGTAGCGAAATCAATAACTTCTTCAGGGTCAGTGTAGGTGTGGTGGTCTGAAGAAACTTCGTCTTCAACGCCTGCAAGCACACCGAGCTCGCCTTCAACAGTAACGTCAAACTGGTGAGCGTAATCAACAACTTGCTTAGTGAGAGCAACGTTTTCTTCGTATGGGAGGTGGCTACCGTCAATCATAACAGAAGAGAAACCGTTGTCGATACAAGATTTGCAGAGTTCAAAGCTGTCACCGTGGTCGAGGTGAAGCACGATTTGTGGGTTTTCCCATCCGAGTTCTTTAGCATAAGCAACAGCACCCTGAGCCATGTAGCGCAGGAGTGTAGCGTTAGCATAGTTGCGAGCGCCTTTAGAAACCTGTAGGATTACCGGAGAGCGGTCTTCAGCAGCAGCTTTGATGATAGCCTGTAGTTGCTCCATGTTGTTGAAGTTAAATGCAGGTACTGCATATCCGCCTTTGATTGCTTTGGCAAACATTTCACGAGTGTTCACCAATCCTAATTCTTTGTAGCTAACCATTTATAAAATAGATTATATAAAGTGAATAAATTTTTTCCGAGTGCAAAGTTAATGCTTTATTTTCAGACTACCTTATTTTTGGTGAAAATTTATGGATTTTTAGGGAGATTTTCTGTATCAGGCACCGGGATTATGGGCTTGTGGTCTTCGGATGAAGGTTTATAGTCGTCTGTAGGTTTTACTTTCATTTCGTCAAAACCTTTTCCATAAACGCCGTTTACGTTAGCCTGTGTGACGAGAGCGTTGTTATCAATGCTCTTGATGATGCGGAAAATGGTAACGGATTCGATTTTTCGGCACATGACGATAAGCATTTTCACTTCTTGCTTGCTATACCACCCCATACCTGATATTACGGTGCACCCACGGTCTGCGTCGTTGTTTATTGCGTTTGCAATTTCGCGCCACTTAGGAGAGAAGATTGTAAACTGGACCGCCTGCCGGTTTGTGTTTATGATGAAGTCTGCCACCATTGAGACGATGAATAGCGTGACAAGACCGAACACTACGTTTTCTAATTTTGCCTCCGGGACGATAAACCATACTGCTGAAACGATGCAGAAGTCTACATATTGCATTGTTCTGCCGATGGAAATATTACTTTTTTTGGATACCATAGCCGCTATGATATCAGTACCCGCCGTAGAGCCGTTGTGCACGAAAGCGAGTCCGATGCCTACACCGCAGAGAATAGAGCCAAGGATAACGTTCATGAATTTTTCACCGGGAATAAACGGCTCGGGGAAATATGGCACCATCACACCAATCATGAGTGAAATGACAGTGGCGCCGAAAAGAGTCCTGACAACGAATTGTTTACCCACAATCCTGTAAGCCATAGCGAGGAGTGTAAGGTTTACGGCATACATAGTCACAGCAACAGGCACGCCATAGCCAAAAAGCCTCATAGAGAGGTAATACACGTCCTGTCCAAGACCAGCCATTCCGCCGATTACAACTTGTTCCGGATTAAGAAAAGCTGAAAAGCCGAAGCCGTAAAGAAAGATGCCGAAAACTATGAAAAAATAGTCTTTCGCATTCATCCATAGAGTGTTTTTTGTCCGTTTCATTGGTTTATGATAACCTTTTCTTTTATTTGTTTTTTGGAGTTAAGGGTTTTATGCTGCAAAGGTAAGCATAATTTTATCAAGTAGGCATTTATTTTAGCATTATTTTAATGGGTGATGGTAAGCTTTTTCGTCCAATTGTAGTAGTTTTACCCCTCATTTGGACGAAAATCGCCGATATGGATAAAAATTTGCTGTTTTGAAAGATGTGCTGATTTTGGGGGAAATTTTTCGTTATTGAAATAAAAAATATTAACTTTGTAAAGAAATAAAAAACACATAAAGAAATGAATAGGGATAACAATATCGTCAATACAAATTCACTGGCTTTCATAGCCCTGTGTAATGAATACTGCTCTGCGCTGGAGAATGCTCGCGAGATGGAACGTGAGGAATTTATCGGGCAAATGCTGCGCTTGCTTCCGAGGATATATATTTCGGCGAACGACCTTCAGGTGAACATGATAGAGCCTGAGGAGCCGTATATCGACAGTGCTCTTGATGAGGATTACTATGAGGCTGTGCGGAGAAATGTGGAAATTCTGATGGGTCCGGATGATGTGTATCTGGAAGTGTTTGAGGAAGACATGAAGTATTCCGACACTCCGGTCTCTGCCTCAATTTCGGAATCGCTGGCAGACCTTTTCCAGGTGATGTTTAATTTCATCTCCATGGTGCAAGATGCAACAGACGAGATAATGGGACTCGGACTACTTGCCATGCGCGACGATTTCCGCAGCTATTGGAGCCAAATCTTATGCAACGTGCTCCGCGCACTGAATAATATCGCCTTCAGGGAGGAGATAGAGTAAGAGCCTGTTTTAAAACGGGCTCTAAGGATTTAAGGAGTGTTGGCGGTCTTGATGAGAAATGATTGGGATTGCTTTGATAGACATGAATTAACAGGATGCTTTTTAACAAATACTGTTTAAAAATTATTAAAAAAATGTTTAAACGGGGTAATTGTTCGTTATTGGGAAATTGCCTACCTTTGCCCAAAATAATCATCACTAAACTACTAAAAATTATGCTAAAACTACTAAAACCCATTCTCAAAAACCTGCGCTGGATACTGCTGCCAGTCACCATCATCGTCACCTTGCTATTCGTAGAATCTGCCACAGACTCCGAGGGCATATGCTCCGACGAAGAGGGTATCATGTACGCTTTCTGGCTGCTATTGATAGCCAACGTCCTGCTGTTCATCTTCAACAAAAAATGGCAGGATTTCCTTGACCAACTCCAATAATATCAATCAACCAACCACTGTGCGCTTGCGCCAAAAATACACAAAAATCAAAAAGCAAGAATGTGTATTTTTTTATTGCTGTCCGCCAAACTTTTTTAAGGCAGAAGAAAAAGGGCTGCACCACCTCTGTGACACAGCCCAGCTAACAGCTTTCTATGATTTAAATTGATTAAATTGATAGCCTACGAAGAGTGTCGAGCAAGCCTCGATTGATGGGCTTGTCGTTTTTGATAGCCTTTGTGAATGGGACGTAAACGATTTCGTCGTTCTTAACGCCAATCATTACGTTACGCTGGTCGTCGAGCAGTGCATCGATTGCAGCGGCACCCATTCGAGAAGCGAGAATACGGTCGTGAGCCGTAGGGCTTCCACCACGCTGTAAGTGTCCGAGGATAGACACTCGCACGTCATAGCCCGGATATTCGTTTTTAACGCGCTCTGCGAGCCCCATAGCACCACCGGTGACAGGACTTTCTGCCACAAGCACGATAGATGAGTTTTTGCTCTTTCGGAATCCGTTTTGAATGAGCTCTGCAAGCTGGTCGACTTCTGTAGAGATTTCAGGGATGATTGCCGCCTCTGCACCTGAAGCGATAGCACCGTTAAGCGCGAGGAATCCGGCATCGCGTCCCATGACCTCGATGAAGAATAGTCGCTCGTGAGAAGTTGCAGTGTCTCGTATTTTATCGACGCATTGCATGATGGTGTTCAGAGCAGTATCGTAGCCGATAGTTGTGTCTGTTCCATACAGGTCGTTGTCTATGGTACCCGGGAGCCCGATGATTGGGAAGTTAAATTCGTTAGCAAAAATACGGGCACCAGTGAGTGAGCCATCACCTCCGATTACGACGAGAGCGTCAATTTCATGGCGTTTCAAGACGTCGTAAGCGAGCTGGCGTCCTTCAGGAGTCTGAAACTCTTTGCATCGAGCGGTCTTTAGGATAGTACCGCCCATTTGGATAATATTTGAAACATTTTGAGTGCGAAACTCAACGATTTCGTCAGTTATAAGTCCGCGATACCCGCGATATATGCCTTTAACACGGAAACCGCTGTAAATAGCGGAGCGTGTAACGGCACGGATAGCGGCGTTCATACCGGGAGCGTCGCCTCCGGAAGTAAGTATGCCTATACATCTAATTTCTGCCATGATGCTATTTGGTTTTATGTTTTTTCTTTCTGATTAAATTGAATCACTAATTTTTTCGCAAAGTTAATGAAAGTTTTTGATAATGCGTGCTATATGGGCTAAAAAATTGTATGACAAATATTAATCACTGGACACAAAAAAAAATCTCAGAGCCTAAATATCACTTCGTTTTAAGGAATTTTATAGATAAAAAAATTCAAACAACTATAAAGTTTCAAAATAATTCTGTATATTTGCATCGTCAAACATAACGAACCACTTTTTTGGTGTCGTAATGATTGGCATAATATACATATTAAGCGTCATTGATGCTTTGTCTTTGGCTTTCTTGAAACCTGAGAAATTTCAAAAGTGTAGTTCAAGAGACAATCGCAAAAGTGAATGCTGTGGGTATGCTATTAGCATCCGGAAGTGTGCTGAGAATTTCTTATTCTTTGCACACTTTGTGGAGGTTTTCATACATACAACGCGGGCGTTAACTTTTACTGTCAAACTACACTGGTTTTCTCAGGACCACAAGAAGCTGGCAGTATAAATGGATGCCTGCGTTTTTATGTATATTGTTTAAATATTGAATAATCACATCCCGATTAGGCATCTTGGGGCTAAAAACTAATATGAAAAATCAATATTACCGCCCTGTTTGGACATGTGGAAGATACGATGAAAAAACAAAAACTGCTCTATACTATAATCTTATAGAGGGTCTCGTTCACTATTTTATTGATGAATCCGCTCAAGTAATTGGGATAATTTTGAGAGCCGGTAGAAATAATGCATTTCTTGTAGAAGATATAGTGAAAGTAACCGGTTTGGATTCTTCATGTGTATCTGATTTTTTGGAAATGTTAGCAAATAACAACTTGATAACTGAGCAAATTCCAACAAAAGAGAGCATTAAACATTATCGAGAACTTTTGTCAAAATTGAAAATAGACAATTCTACATCAAAAAACGAAACAATTCATGAAAAGTTGCCCTTTGAAACGTCAAACGCTGAAATGTCCTACAGCGAAAGAGTAGGAGGCGTCTTGGGAGTAATGTTCGAAATGACTTATCGCTGCTCGGAAAAGTGTGTGCATTGCTACAATCCAGGCGCTACAAGAAATGACAGCGAAGAAAGCCATCGTGGAGATCGTGAAGAAATGACCTTTGATGATTACAAACGAATAATCGATGATTTGTATGATAACGGATTGGTTAAAGTTTGTCTTTCAGGTGGTGACCCTTTCTCAAATAGTTGTACATGGGAGGTTATTGATTACCTTTATCAGAAAGATATTGCTTTTGACGTTTTTACAAATGGACAAAGTATAGTGAATGATGTAAAAAGACTTGCAGACTACTTTCCAAGACTTGTAGGCATTTCTATTTACAGCGGAAACGCAGAAGAACACGACAAGATAACAAGAATAAAAGGCTCTTGGGAAAAGTCGATTTCTGTAGTAAGCCAACTATCAGAGCTATCCGTCCCCATGAACATCAAATGTTGCGTAATGCGACCTAATTTGCCTCATTATTACGAGGTTGATGATATAGCAAGAAAATATGGTGCGAAATCTCAATTTGAGGTATCGCTATCGGATTCTGTAGAAGGAGACAGATGTGTCAGTAAATTTCTCAGACTTTCTGAGGAGCAGATGGAGGTAGTGTTAAGAGACAGTAATGTTCCTTTGTATGTAGGAAAAGAGGCTCCAAATTATGGAAGTATTCCAAGAGAGCCTCAAGCAAGACTGTGTGGAGCCGGTGAATCAGGCTTTTGCGTTACCCCTGAGGGAAATTTAATTCCTTGCTGTTCTTTTCATCTTGTTTTTGGCAATATTAAAGAAACACCTTTTTCTAAAATAATTGAGAATTCACAAAGTAGAAGAAATTGGCTTGAGTGTACCTATTCAATGACTACGGATTGCGGTAAATATGATTATTGCGAATATTGTAATTTGTGTGCCGGAAATAATTACTCTGAGCACGGCAATTACCTTATGCCTGCAAGCACTAATTGCTGGTTGGCAAAAGTAAGGCATAATCTCGCAAACAAAATGAAGCAGGGTTACGACCCTCTATGTGGTATGTCATTGCCTGAAGCTATTTCGAAGCTTGAAACACAAGAAAATAAAAACATCAGTCGCACTTTTGTGTCTGATGATGAGAATTGACGGTAAGTGGATAAATGTGGTTTCCGAAGAAATACCGCTATAACCTTTTAATTTTTATTCAGTCATGAAAAAAGAATTAAAAATTGAAAAAACATCAAACGTTGTTTGCATGAGTCGCTGTCCTCGCGAGGTTGAGTCAACTTGCGGCATTGCGTATAGACATCCGTAATTAGATGTTTAAGAGTGGGCTTCGTGCCCACTCTATTTAAATAATAACAATGAAAAATATTTGATTTTTACAATTATGATAAATATTTTCCCTTTTTTAACCTTACATAGTGCGTCATTGCAACCATATACAATCTTAAAAACAAACGGTGATTGCCAATGTTTCCCCCTTTTACGTGATTTTGATGGAAATGAAGAAATGTTTTCCGTATCAACCGAACACGGCAGAAGTTATATCGTTGCAAAAATGAAAAATGGCAGATTTATTGTTACTAAAGGAAATGGATTGAGTTATACAAAATATCCTTTCTTAAATACTTTTGAATTGGGAAATGATTCATGGGGATTGCTTCGCAAGCAAGATGCTTTGAGGGATTACACAAACGGAATCTATGTTGAAAGTTTGGGAATAAAGACTAATCATATGCAATGCGTCTTTCATATTGATAAAGAAATTTCATTTTTAAATAATCCATCTGAATTTATAAAACCTGTCATTCTCCAATACGATGTGGAATGTCCATTTAGAATAGCCGATTATTTTCTTTGTGCAAAGTCATTGATAGACCCTTACATTGCAAAATGGCGTGAAACATATAATGATTATGACAGCCCTCTGCATATAATTGCTGCAAATGTTATAATAAAGAATTTAAGAATTATGCATGATAATGAATTTTTGCATAATGCCATTTCAACACACAATTACACTTGGGCTTTAGAATTGGTCGACTTTGAAATATCATCTTCAAAAATATTGCCATTTGAAAACCCTCAAGATGTAAATCGTTCAAAATCGCTATATCATAGAGAAATATTGTATGCGTATAATATTATTTGCAGTATTGCATTATGTTTAAATGAAAAATTGGATTTTATAACACTTGATAATTTGTTCTCACTTTATGGGTTTGATTTAAAAAATTTTGAATGTACCTTTAAGTAGTATATTTTCGACTATTACTGTCCGCTAAACTTTTTTTTATCTGCCTTCAAAAAAGTTTAGCGGACAGTAATAATTTTGGATACAGTTTTGCTTCATTTCATTCCCGTAGCCTACTATGCTTACACCGTAGGATACAATACTTTACATAACATAAACGTAGAAATTGGGCTATAGCGGAAAAATAAGGGTAAAATTTTTTGCTTATTTTTCCAATAATTTGTAAAAAGCTGTGTATCAGAGCTATAAGTAAGGAAATTTAAGAATATATGGTATAAAAAAGATGTATTTAGTGCTATAAATGACAAAATAAGTATTGAAAATATAGCTTATTATGCCTAAAAATGGAAAAATAAGGGTGAAAATTTTTGCTTATTTGACAAATAGTGATTATTTTTGCCAAAAAATAAGATATATGGAATATACACCATTATTAGAAAAGCAGATAATAGGAAGGTTGCGAGTGGACAATCCGTGGTGGACAGAAGGTGAAATACCTTATTTTTACAGGGATATGACACCTCGCCTATACATTGACAGACTGTATCCGTTCATAAAGGATATGGAGCTAAAACGCGCAGTAATCTTAATGGGATCGCGACGCGTAGGCAAGACGGTAATGTTATATCACTGTATACAGCGTCTGATTAGCGAAGGCGTACCACCGCAAAATATTATATATATTTCAGTTGAGACTCCGATATACAATAAAATTTACCTTGAGCAGCTGTTTAACCTTTCAAAGCAGACCCTTGGTAAGCGAGAGAATGATAACTCAGAGTATTATGTATTTTTTGATGAAATACAATATCTAAAAGACTGGGAGATGCACCTTAAGTCGCTTGTAGATAGCTATAAAAACGTAAAATTTGTGGCGAGTGGGTCAGCAGCTGCAGACCTCAAGAAAAAGAGCGTAGAAAGCGGAGCGGGCAGATTTACAGATTTCAGCTTGCCCCCGATGACATTTTACGAATACATTCATCTAAAGGGCTATGGACTATTAATGGAATCTGACTTTATTCACTGGGGAAACCGCACAATAACGTATTGGAATACAACAGACATATACAAACTAAATAGTCTGTTTCTTGACTATATAAATTTCGGAGGGTATCCTGAAGTGGTGTTCAACAAGAAAATCAGGGAAAATCAAGAGCAGTTTATACGTCATGACATCATTGACAAAGTGTTGCTGCGAGATTTGCCGAGCTTATATGGAATACAGGATGTTCAGGAGCTAAATTCTCTATTTACAATGATTGCTTACCATTCCGGCTCTCAGTTTTCATACGAGTCAATGTCAAAGGAATCGGGAGTGCGAAAAGATGTACTAAAAAAATACATCAGATATCTTGAAGCTGCTTTTCTAATAAAAGTGGTACACCGAACAGATGACACTGCTAAAAAATATCAGCGAGAAGTAGGATTTAAAATATACCTTACAAATCCATCCCTTCGCTGTGCATTGTTTCAGCCTATTCATGAGAATGACGAAGAAATAGGAGACCTGGTAGAGACTGCAGTTTATGCCCAGTGGATACCAAGACAGGGAGCAGACATATCTTTTGCCAACTGGAAACTCAACAAAAAAACGCAAGGCGAAGTAGACATTGTAGGAATTGACTTAGCCAGACAAAAACCCAAATGGGGTGTGGAAATAAAATGGAGCGACAGGTATGCAGAGCGTCCCGGAGACTTAGAATCACTACTATGGTTTATGCCCAAAAATGGAATTAATGAGGCACTTGTTACCTCTAAAACAATAACTGCAACCAGAGTATTGGATACAGTTTTGCTTCATTTCATCCCTGTAGCCTGCTATGCTTACACCGTGGGATACAATACGTTACATAACATAAACGGAGAAATTGGACTATAGTGGAAAAATAAGGGTAAAAATTTTTGCTTATTTTTCCAATGACTTGTAAAAAGCTGTATATCAGAGCGATAAGTATGGGAATTTAAGAACAAGATATTTAATTTTTAGGTTTTATAGTGGTGGTTTCAGAAATTTTGCGTACTTTCGCATAATATTTAATAAAGAATCACGATGTTACTATCAATGACAGGTTTCGGAAAAGCAGTGACCGAAACATCTACAAAGAGATTTACAGTTGAAATAAAGTCGCTAAATTCAAAGCAGCTTGACCTTTCGGCACGCATTCCTGCGCAATACCGCGACAAGGAACTGGATATGCGTACACATATAGCATCCCAGCTTGAGCGCGGCAAGGTAGACCTATCTATTTATGCAGAAAGCATCGGTGACGAAAGTCCTGTAGCACTAAACCTTGAGCTACTCTCAGCATACAAGCGTCAGATAGAGGAAATGTCGCAAAAACTGCTAATACCGCTGCCTGTTGACTGGTATAACACCCTGCTTCGCTTCCCGGATGTGATGAAATCGGACACTCTGACCACACCGAGCGAAGATGAAATAACAGCACTAATGACAGCGGTGCATGACGCAGTAGCAGAACTGATGCAATTTCGCCGCAAGGAGGGGAAAAAACTGGAGGAATTCTTTGCAGTACGCCTACACAAGATTAAAGACCTGCTGGCAGATGTGCCACAATATGAAAATGAGCGCGTGGCAAAAATTCGCGGCAGAATAGAGGAAAACCTGTCGAGAATACCAAATGCGGAATATGACAAGGCTCGCCTGGAGCAGGAAATGATATTCTATATAGAGAAACTCGACATCAACGAGGAAAAACAGCGACTTGCCCAGCATATAGAATATTTTTTCGAAACTATGGAGAGCGGACGCGGACAGGGTAAAAAGCTCGGCTTCATAGCGCAGGAAATGGGACGCGAGATAAATACCCTCGGCAGCAAAAGCAATCACGCAGAGATGCAGATTATCGTAGTGAAGATGAAG
>JBJECS010000009.1:0-5392 GCA_051871335.1 Muribaculaceae bacterium
AACGAGCGGTGTAGTAGACAGGTTGATGGTGAGGTTGCTTGTAAGTAGATTACCCGCAGCATCTTTAAGAACGTCGTTGCAAGGGAAGTATTGTGCCTTGACGTCGGTAGAAAGTTCAAGCTGTCCGATAAACTCGCCTGTAGCAGCATTGTATCGGTCGATGTAGCAGTCGGCAGTAGAGCTGTTACCGGTACGTCCTACGATATAGATAATGCCGTCAATTACGCACATTCCGCGGTTGTAAGCCCAGTCAGTTCTGCTTGGCATGTTGTTGAAATCAGAGTCAACAGAGCGCACCCAAAGGTTCTCGAATACGTAAGCTGAAGGCACAGTGTAAGCAGCCGGGTCTTTTTTGACAACATACCCGTCTTCATTTCCATAAATGTCGAGGATAAAGTTCCAGGCATCGGAAGTAGTAGGCATATATCCGGACTTGTTAGTAGTAACGCGCCAGTAGTATGTACCGCTTGCGAGGTCTGAAGAGCCAACAGAATATTTCACGGTGTTACCACTGGTAGTGAATCCAGAAGTGACAGTCTTAGCGACAGAAGCGAAATCTTCAGTGCGAGAAAATTCGAGTTTATAGCTGTCGACACTGGCAGCAGTGAACTCTATAATAAATTCAGAGTTTATCACAGTACCAACAGCAGGAGACAGGAGTGTAACCCCCGGAGCGGGGTCGAGTTTCGGAGTGCTGAAATTCCAAGCAGAAGTTGTAGTGTCTTTATATCCGGTCTTAGATGCAGTCACACGCCAGTAATATTTTGTATTATAGCTGAGTGAAGACATTGCAACGGATGTAGAAGTGGAAGAAGTAGACTTAGAAGTGACAATATTGCTGAAACCAGCATCTTTTGCAAGCTCAAACTTGTAAGAAGCGCCGGATACGGTAGCCCACTTAAAAGTGATGTTTGAAGCATCAGCCACAGTGGTTCCATTAGCAGGTGAAGTGAGAGAAAGTCCTGTCAGGGAGTCAAATTCAGAAGTCTTGAAAGTAGCGACGTCTGAAGTAACGTCGTATTTGCCTGTTTCTGAAGTAATAACGCGCCAATAGCAAGTGGCAGACTCACCAAGGCTTACGATGTCCACGGTTGTGCTGTTAGTAGTCAAGCCAGACTGTTCAATATCAACAGTAGCGAAAGAGGAAGACTTGCTAATCTGTAATTTGTAAGTAGCACCGCTAACAGAAGACCACTTAAATGTAGCCGGGGATTTAACAACAGCAGAATTAATAGGAGAAGTAAGTGTAACTTTGGTAGCAGGCTCGTAGCTTTCATTGCTATATGTAGGTTCATACTCGTTGCTGTATCTGTCCAGCGGACAAACTGCGTAATAGTAGTCAGATTCAGAAGCGATACCATCAGAGAGGGTGAAAGTAGTGCCGTAAGTAATTCCGAGCAAGTAGTTTGCATCGATACCTGTAGCAACGGTAGCCTGTGCAGCCTCCTTAGTAATATATGTAGGGATTGCATATACAGAGTATCTCACGTTTGTGCCAAGAGAAGACCACGAGAGTGTAGTGCCTGATTTTGTAAAGTTAGTGACTCTACCAGGGTCAACAGCTGTTTTCCATGTCAATGCAGGAGGGAGAGATTTAGCCTGAAATTTATTAGTGCCAAGCCAAGAGCCAACACCTGTGCTGTAACCGCCTTTGCCTGTGATAGGTCTTGTGTTATACATCACTGCACCGGGGCAGTTGTCTTCAGTATAGTCACGAGAATATTGCACCTGCTTTCCCACTTCCTGCCAGTTTGAAGTAGAATTAGAAGAACTGAGGAAAGAAAGCGAATGGCTTGCATAGTGGTGTCTACCAAACTGTTTAGCGACCTTGCTCCACCATTTTGTCATAGGTCCAAAAGGATTGGTGCTGTGAGTAGTAATCCAGTAAAGCTGCGGAGAGATATAGTCAATTACACCATCTTCGAGCCACTGGACAGGGTCAGAATAGATTTGGTTATACTGCCAGTCGCTTGCAGAGCAGTAGTTTGAAAGGGGCTCCACACCATGGCTTGCAGCCACGCTTGAGCTTGAGCAAGCAGCTCCGGCGGGAGAAATGCCGAAACGCACCCAAGGTTTTGTGGTCTGTACCATATTCCACACGTCACGAACCATCTGGTTTACGTTTTCACGTCGCCAGTCGCCGTAAGAAAGGCTTGTGCCGGAATTTTTGTATGTTGAATAGTCGTCGGCAGAAGAAGATTCGGGGATGCTGTTAGGATAGAAATAGTCGTCGAAAACGAGTCCGTCAACATCGTAGTTAGAAATGATTTCCTTACAAACATCAACAATTCTCTGTCGAGCAGCCGGAATACCGGGGTTTAGGATAGTGATATCACCGTCGGAATTAGAATAAGAAATGAGCCAGCCATTGTTTTGCAGCTGCTGGTCTTGAGATGTACTCCATTGTGTACCGGATGACCAACGGTAAGGGTTCACCCAAGCGTGACATTCCATGCCGCGTTTATGGCATTCTTCTACCACGTATTCAAGTGGGTCCCAAGAAGGGGTGCTACCGCGAGAGCCGGTAAGGAAGCTTGACCATGGCTCGTAGCTTGACTTATACATAGCGTCGCACATAGAGCGTACCTGGAAGAATACTGCATTGAACCCATCATTCTTAAATTCGTCAAGGTAACCGCAAATCTCGTTTTTCTGTGTAGTAGCCACAGACGAGCTTGTGCCGGTTGTAGTAGGCCAGTCTAATGCCCACACAGTTGTGAGCCAAACAGCGCGAAACTCTCTCTTTATATAATTGTCAGCCGATATACTCATATTGACTGCAATCATAAGGATTGAAACAAGGATTAGTTTAAGTTTTCTCATTGTTGCGTATTTATGTTATAAATTTAAATTTTTGCAAATTTATAAACAATTTATATGATATGCAACTGAATAATAAAATATTTTACAAATTAATTAAATTTTATTTGAAATGATACAGAAATACACAAGAAAAGCAATGAAAATATGTTTTACAACACATTTTCATTGCATAAAAATTATTACATATATATGACGTAACGTAATCAGACTATACCCTGCGACATCATAGCTCGAGCGACTTTCATAAATCCAGCCACGTTTGCGCCTTTGACGTAGTTTACATATCCGTTGCCTTCGTCGCCGAATTTTACGCACTGTGCGTGAATGTCAGCCATAATCCTACGGAGTCGTTCGTCAACCTCCTCTGCAGTCCAAGACAGCTTCTGTGAATTTTGCGCCATTTCAAGTCCTGAAGTCGCTACACCACCGGCATTAGCAGCCTTGCCCGGAGCGTAAAGGATTTTAGCATTTATAAATTCTTTGACAGCCTCAGGCGTAGAAGGCATATTTGCGCCCTCGCTCACTGCAATCACGCCCTGGGCGAGGAGAGCGCGAGCATCGTCGCCGTCAATCTCGTTCTGTGTAGCAGAAGGCATTGCGATGTCGCACTTTACGTGCTTCCAAGGACGACTTCCCGGGAAATATTGTATTTCAGGATATTCATCAACGACTTCACGTATGCGTCCGCGATAAATTGTCTTGAGGTCGAAGATAAAGTCGAACTGTTCCTGTGTCAGTCCGTCAGGCGCATAAATTGAGCCGTCGCTATCGCTCATAGATACGACAACGGCACCGAGCTGCATCAGTTTTTTGGCTGTGTAAGTAGCAACATTTCCTGAGCCGGAGATTGCCACACGCTTGCCCTTGATGTCAATGCCTTTTGTAGCGAGCATATTCAGCAGGAAGTAGCAGTTGCCATATCCGGTAGCCTCCGGGCGAACCAGTGAGCCACCGAAGTCGAGACCTTTGCCTGTAAATGTACCTGTGAACTCTCGTGCCATTTTCTTGTAGTAACCAAACATATATCCTACTTCACGCCCACCTACGCCGATATCGCCTGCAGGGACGTCGGTTTCAGCGCCGATATGTCTCCAAAGCTCGGCAATATATGCCTGGCAGAAGCGCATAATCTCCATGTCGCTCTTTCCACGAGGAGAAAAGTCGCTACCACCTTTTGCGCCACCCATTGCGAGGGTTGTAAGCGAGTTTTTGAAAGTCTGCTCAAAGGCGAGGAACTTAAGGATAGAAAGGTTTACAGAAGAATGGAAACGTATTCCGCCCTTGTAAGGGCCGATAGCGTTGTTATGCTGCACACGGTATGCCATATTAGTGCGCACACGACCGGAATCATCAACCCAAGACACGCGGAACGTAAAAATGCGGTCCGGTATGCACAGGCGTTCAATCAGATTGTATTTTTCAAACGCAGGATATTCATTATACACATCTTCTATAGAAGACAATACTTCTTCCACCGCCTGAAGGTATTCAGGCTCATTGGGGAAACGACGGCTGAGGTCGTCGATGACTTCCTTTACTTTCATCAGTTAATCAGAGTTTTTAATTATAATTTTATATCGTATTAATAAAAATTTGCGACATTCGTCGCTATTCGGCACAAAATTACGAAAAATTTTTGAATAACCATAATATGTGGCATAAAAACTCAGAGTTTACGTCCAAATTGCCAGGCTTTCAGTCAAACATCATTCAAACAGCATCAATATTTTGCAGTTACAGGAAAAAATCGTAACTTTGACGGAAAATTATACCAAATTACACATAAATATCTTAATTACATCTCATAACATGAAACTATCTCATATTTTGCTCGCCGGCGCAATCGGCTGTGTAGCGCAAAACGTGGCTGCGGAAAGCATCGTGGCTACTGACGCCTATCGCTGGGTCGGCGACTCCATTATTCAAGGTGAATTTAAGGCTTACGCACCTGATGCGCAGCACCTTATCTCTAATTATTCCGCTCGTCCGCATTTCTATATGCCTATCGAGAAAAAGTGGAGCCTGAAAAATGACATCAGCGGCTACCCACAGCTCACAACTCCTAACACGCTCCACACCGCCGTTTACAATATGGCGCTTGACGAGATGGTAAACGCTGTTGAGCCGGACACCACTCTCCGCACCGGAAAGGAATGGGCAGGTGTATGGACGCGAGACGTGAGCTATTCTATCATTCTATCCATGGCATACCTCCAGCCGGAGGCCTCACGCATCTCACTGATGAAAAAGGTCAACAAGGCGGGAAAAATAATACAAGATACCGGCTCCGGTGGCGCATGGCCTGTCAGCTCAGACAGAATGATATGGGCTGTTGCCGCTTATGAGCTATACAAAGTGACAGGCGACAAGGAATGGCTCAAATATATATACCCAATCATCTGCCGCTCTATCGAAGATGACCTGCTCACCGTAAATACCGACCGCGGACTCGTAAAGGGAGAAACGTCATTCATCGACTGGCGTGAGCAAAGCCACCCAAAATGGATGCAGACCATGGACATTTACGGCACCGAAGCTATCGGCACAAATGTCGTGCATGCCACTGCTA
>JBJECS010000010.1:0-5391 GCA_051871335.1 Muribaculaceae bacterium
ATTGGTATGAAGCCTTCGACTGCCTTGAAGACTATCTCGCATCGCTGCCGGATGACAGAAAAAAAGTCATTTTTTTCGATGAAATGCCTTGGATTGACACTTTTAAGTCTGACTTCACTTCCGCATTTGAAAATTTTTGGAATTCTTGGGCGGCGCGCAGAAAAGACATTGTGTTTATTGCCACAGGCTCTGCCACGTCTTGGATGGTGGACAAACTCATTGACAATCCCGGAGGACTTCACGCCCGCATAACTCGACACATCTATGTGCGCCCATTCACGCTGGCGGAGGTTGAGAAATATCTTCTCGCACATAGCTGCAACTGGGACAGGTATCAGATTGCGCAGTGCTATATGTTTTTCGGAGGTATTCCATTTTACCTCAGCCTGTTAGACACAGACATTAGCCTTGCCCAAAATGTAGACAGGCTGTGTTTTGCTCGTGGCGGTGCCCTCAGGAAAGAGTTTGAGGAGCTCTATGTCGCTCTTTTTTCTCATGCCGAGAATTATATCGAGGTAGTAAAAACTCTCTCTGAACATCGCATGGGACTGACATACAGCGAAATTTCCGCAAAGACTAAAGTCACCGGAAATAAACTGACTCGGATACTTAAAAACCTCGAATATTGTGATTTTATCATGAAGTTTAAGTATTTCGGCAAAAAAAGCAAGGACAGAATATACCGCATCTGCGATTTCTACACCATTTTTTACTACAAGTTTATTGAGCCGAACCTCGACAACTACGATGAAAACTGGTGGCAGAGGAATGGCAATTCCCGTAGCGTGGAGTCTTGGCAAGGTTTTGCTTTCGAGCTGCTTTGCCTTACTCATATCCCTCAGATTCGCAGGGCTTTAGAGATTGGAGGCGTGGCTACTGACATTTCCGCATGGTTTGAAAAGGGGGATAAAAACACCGGCGCAAAGGGTGCACAAATCGACCTTATCATTGACCGTGCTGACAGGATTACTCACCTTTGCGAAATCAAGTTCTCTAAAGACAAGTATGTTATCGACGCTGACTATGCCGACCGCCTGCGGGAGCGTATGAGTCTTTTCAGGTCTAAGACGGGTATTAAAACTGCGCTTCTAAACACGTTTATCACTACTTTTGGCGTGGCTGATGGCAGAAACGCCGGCGTTGTGGATAGCAGTATCACTCTTGATAATTTCTTTTGATTTGTATGAAGTATTTTCTTATTGCAGGAGAGGCTTCCGGCGACCTCCACGCGGCTGAACTTATTAAATCGCTAAAAAAGGCAGACGAAAAGGCTGAATTTGCTTTTCTCGGTGGCGACCTTATGGCACTCGCTGCCGGCTGTGAGCCTATTGTGCACTATAAGGACATGGCTTACATGGGGTTTGTTGATGTGCTTATCCACATCCGCGCTGTGCTCGGTAATATGGACATGGCTAAAGATGGAATTGCCGAGTTTAAGCCTGATGCACTTATCCTCATAGACTACCCCTCGTTTAACCTCCGAATGGCTAAATTCGCCCACTCGCTCAATATACCCGTATATTATTACATTTCACCAAAAGTGTGGGCGTGGAAGGAGCATCGTGTAAAGGAAATCCGCAGGCTGGTGAAGCGAGTTTTCTCAATCCTTCCGTTTGAGGTGGACTTTTACCGCAAGCACAAATACGAGGTGACGTATGTCGGAAATCCGTCGCTAAACGAGGTTGACCGCAAGCTCGAGTCTATCATCTCGCGCGAAGATTTCATCAAAGCTCATTCTTTGGGCGACAAACCGATAATTGCGCTCGTTCCGGGCAGCCGAGTGTCTGAAATAAAGAAAAACTTGCCTTATATGGCAGAGGCGGCAGGGAATTTTGAAGACGAATATCAGATAGTAATCGCAGCGGCTCCTGCAATAGACTCTGCTCTTTATGAAGACATTGCACCGGGCGTGAAATGCGTCTCCGGATGCACTTTCGAGCTTGTACACTTTGCCGCAGGCGCTCTCGTCACCAGCGGTACCGCAACTCTGGAGGCTGCGCTCTTAGGAACTCCACAGGTGGTGGCATACCGAGCCGTTGGCTCTAAAATCGTCTATAACATCTTCAAGCACATTCTGAAAGTGAGGTTTGTTTCTCTCCCAAACCTTATTCTGGACCGCGAGATTGTCCGGGAACTGCTCCTGCATCAGTGCACTGTGGAAAACCTCACGCAATGCCTTCGAGACGTGCTTCCCGGCGGCTCTCATCACTCTCAAATCCTCAACGACTACTCCGCTCTCCGCTCCACCCTCGGCACCAACAATGCCGCAGACCGCACTGCCGCCGAAATCATCGCCGACCTCAAATCCAACTAATTCCCCCTATAACTTCCACCACGCTATCGTAGGGACGTGAGGTCTCACGTCCGCCACCATCATCTCCCTAACCTCCACCCTACTATCGTATGACTTCCACCACGCTATCGTAGGGACGTGAGGTCTCACGTCCGGTTCATCATCCCACTAACTGACACCCTGCTATCGCACGACTTCCACCACGCTATCGTAGGGACGTGAGGTCTCACGTCCGGTTCATCAGGCGAGGATTACGACATCAGGCAGGCTCGGAGAGCATGCTGTCATGCGCTCCCTCCATTATCTAATAATAAATCGCCCCACACATCACTGTGCAGGGCGTATTGGGATAGGCATTAAAAAGGGATGTAAATATACTTTATACAATTTATTAACCTTAATATTTGTGGGTTAGGCTTTCCACGAGTGCCACCGGCACCCTGCAACATGAAGTCACGCTTTGGTCTACCATATATCCGTGGCATCACTGCCCCGAATACCTTTTTCGCCCTTCCTTCTTAATGCCTCCGCTTTTTTCTTGTTACCGGGCGCAGCAGCTAAGTGCGCCCGGCTGTGAGTTTTTATCAGTTCTATATCTGATTAGAGACCTGCGCCAGTACCGCTAACTTCAGTGTTAGTTGCATCTGCAAAGTCGTCTACTGATACTGTGAACTTGATTGGGATAAGAACTTCGTCACCATCATCTTCGAAGCCACCGTGACCGGATGCAGTAAAGTCGATAGTGTAGATATATTTCTTACCAGGAGCCCAATTGAATGAATATGGGATGTACAGATAGTCTTCATAAACTACAGTTTCGTTAACTGTACCATTTTCATCTTTGTTAACAGTTTCACCGCTAACGTTCCAGATTTTTGCCTTAAATGCAAAGTAAGAACCTGTTTGCGTGCCACCGACTTTGTTTTCAGCACTTGCATCTGCTGGTTTCCATTCAGTTGTTGCAGTTTTGGTAGGAATCAAGAGGAATGAGTTAGCGTAATTTGCTTCTTTCACTTCTGGAGTTGCAGGGTCTGTACTACCATCTGCATTCTGACCACTACTGTTGTTAGTCAAATTAACAACGTTACTTGCATGGTAAGGAATTGCAGCAGTAAATGTTTCTCCTGTTGTAAATGTAGCATAGCCACTGTTTGTCCAAGAACCTACTGAATTGTCTGTAGGATATGATCCTCCCTGTTCGTGGTCAACTATTGGAGTTGTAGTTGGGACAGATGGATAAGAGAACACACCAGACTTAATAGCGTTACCAACCTTTACTTCAGTAATTTCTACATAAATCTTACTGTTTGTATTCTTTGCCTTGAATACAATCTGAGAAAGTGCATGGCGGAAGTTGAGGTTTGTTGTACCACCAAATGCAGGTTTAGTAGTCTCCTGTGCGTATGCATAAAGAAGGTCATGCTGCGTGTTTGATTTGAGGTAATTTTCAGACTCAGACTTGTTCATATCATAGCTAAGTGTAAGAACGCCAGCATCTGTCCAGTTTGCTGTAGCGAAAGCTTTGCCGTCAGTATCAGGAGAAACAGATTCAGCGCAAATCTTTGCTGCATAGAAATCAATTGGTTTTGCTGGATTTTCACCTTGAGCAGCTGCAACCTGCGGCCAATAGCGAAGAGTATTATCTTTCTCGGTGTATGTGTCACCACTACCACCATTAGAGAACCAATCACCTGCAAAGTATGATTTATTATCAAACTTTGCCCAAACTTGGAATTCAGTTGGTTTGTTGAGGTTGCACCAATAGTCTGCTGCACGTCCTGCATTATTAGCAACAACAGAGAACTTGATAGCATTTGCGTCTTCGTTGCATTTCACAACTTCATCGCTTGAGCAGCTTGCAAGTGCCATTGCAGAAGCTGCAATTAAGAAAAGTTTTAACTTCATGTTGTAAAAATTTTAGGTTGAATAATATAAATTGTTAAGGTAATTTTCCGTGTTCGCCACAAAGGTACGAAAAAAATTACCCCCCCAATTATTTAACACACATTAACTTTTATAATATTCATTAACACTTTTCATTCCTGTCCGCCACCATCTCCCTAACTGCCACCATGCTATCGTATGATTTCCACCATGCTATCGTAGGGACGTGAGGCGCACGTCCGTTTCGTCAGGCGAGGATTACGACATCAGGCAGGCTCGGAGAGCATGCTGTTATACGAAAGACCAGGCAAGGAGCGAAGCGACGACGCCTGGTCATAATCACACATAGACCATCGTGGCTCGGAGAGTCACGTTTTATGGTAAATACTTGCATGAAAACATAATAGCGACTATTAGCTACTATACATTTATCCTTTGCGTTAGGCGAGATTTCGTTCGGCACACTGTGCCGCCGGCAGCCTCGGAGAGTCACGTCTTATGGTAAACACATGCTTGAACCATTCATCCTTTACGTTAGGCGGGGTTCCGTTCGGCACACTGTGCCGCCGGCAGGCTCGGAGAGCATGCTGTTATACGAAAGACCAGGCAAGGAGCGAAGCGACGACGCCTGGTCATAATCACACATAGACCATCGTGGCTCGGAGAGTCACGTTTTATGGTAAATACTTGCATGAAAACATAATAGTGACTACCTTTGCAGAAAATTCGTCATTATGAGTAAAGTAAAGCTATTAATACATATTGTCTTCAACACATTGAGTAGAAAAATGACCATTTCAGAGGAGCATTGCGACGACCTTTACCGATATATTTGGCATTATTTCAATGAAAACAAATGTGTAGTCTATAGAATTAACGGCGTAGAAAATCACGTTCACATACTCCTGGACATGCACCCTACGTTGAGCCTATCAACTCTCATTGGAAAGCTAAAACACGATTCGAGCATGTGGATGAAAGCCAGCGGATTTTTTCCTTATTTTGAGGGATGGGGCAGAGAATATGGTGCTTTTTCTGTTTCACCTACTGCCAAAGACAATGTCGTCAACTATATAATTCATCAGAAAGAACATCACAAAAGGGTGAACTATGAAGATGAATACCGACGACTTTGTGAAATGAGCGGAGTTGCCTTTCTCGACGACGACCTGACTTAATACCATTAAACGCGACTCTCCAAGCCGCGTTTTATC